>NZ_JMQR01000020.1:0-37084 GCF_000698025.1 Brevundimonas sp. EAKA
CGTCAGCTGTTTATGAGTCCCAGCCTACCCCTCGCCCCCCGCTGGCCGAGGGCCGGGGGGGAGGCTAGGCGGGGCGTTCGGCGACCCCAAGCGGGGGGCGAGCCGGTCTCTAAAGGGGGCGTGGTCGCCACCACCGCCGGAGTCGCCCCCGCCTGGTCGCACGCGCGACCTGTCCTCCCCGCGCGCCTTCGCGCGCAGGGAGGTGAAAGCTAGAGCGAAATCTCGCGCCGCTCGGCGGCGCTGCGTAGTCCCGCGTCGAGGATGCGCATGACGGTCAGGGCCTGGGCGGCGGGGACGGGCGGCGGCCCCTTGCCCTGGATGGCGTCGCGGACGGCGGCGTAGAAGGCGGGGTAGTCGCCGCGTTCGGGCGCAGGCGTGGTGCGGCGGGTTTGGCCGTCGATCTGTTTGGTCAGGACGCCGGGCGAGGGGTCCAGGCCCCAGTCGAGGTGGCCGGGGCGGAGCCCGGCCTTGGACTGGCTCTCCTGGGCGTCGAGGCCGTGCTTGATGAAGCTGCCGCCTGTGCCGTGGACGACGTAGCGGAGGCTGGCCTCGGCGGCGAGGTGGCTCATGTTCAGGATGACGCGCAGCCGGTCGTAGCGCAGCAGGACGTGGGCGTAGTCGATGGCGGTGGCGCCGTGTCGCTGGGCCTGGAGGTCGGCGTTGACGGCCAGGGGCGGGCCGAACAGTTGCACCGCCTGGTCGATCAGGTGGGGGCCCAGGTCGGCCCAGACGCCGCCGTCGCGTCTGTCCTTCCAGCGGTCGGTGACGGTCGGCCGGAAGCGGTCGTAGTGGCTTTCGAATACGGCGATGTCGCCCAGTTCCCCATCCGCGATCAGGCGGCGCAGGGTCAGGAAGTCGGCGTCCCAGCGACGGTTCTGGAAGACGCTGAACACGCCGGGCGCATCGGCGGCGACGGCGGCGACGGCTTGGGCGTCGGCCAGGGTGGCGGCGAAGGGCTTGTCCACGACCACCGACTTGCCGGCCTTCAGCGCGGCGATCGACTGTTCGGCGTGCAGGGCGTCGGGGGTGGCGACGACGATCAGGCCGATGTCGTCGCGGGCCAGGGCGGCGTCCAGATCGGGCAGGACTTCGACGTTCGGCAGGTCGGTGTGGACCGCTTCAGGGCGGGACGAGACGACGGCGGTCAGGTGTAGGCCGGGGGTGGCGGCGATCAGGGGGGCGTGGAAGGTCTGGCCCGCCAGGCCGTAGCCGACGACGGCGACGCCGATGGGTGCGTGTGAGGTCATGCCCCGATCAATAGCGGTCCGGGCGCGGTCCATCCAGCACATAGGGCACGACGCCGCGCTCGTTCTCGGGGACGTGAAGGGCGCGGTCGAGGGGCGGGAAGGCGCGCTGGGTGCAGTCGGTGCGCTCGCAGATGCGGCAGCTGACGCCGATCCGGGCGGCGGGGCCGTTCAGGTCCAGACCGGCGGCGTAGACCAGGGATCCGGCGTGTTCGACCTCGCAGCCCAGGGACAGGGCGTAGCGGCGGTCGTTGGCCAGGTAGGAGCCGCTGGGCTTGGACACGCTGCGGGCGATGGAGATGTAGCGCGAGCCGTCGGGCATCTCGGCCAGCTGGACCCCGATCCGGTCGGGCGTGGCGAAGGCCTCGTGCACGTTCCACAGGGGGCAGGCGCCGCCGAAGCGGGCGAACTGGAAGCGGGTGGCGCTGTGGCGTTTGGTGATGTTGCCGGCCATGTCGACGCGGGCGAAATAGAAGGGCACGCCGCGCCAGCCGGGCCGTTGCAGGGTCGAGAGCCGGTGGCAGACCTGTTCGAAACTGACCTGGAACCGGGTGCGCAGCCGGTCGATGTCGTGTTTCTCGGCCCGCGCCGCCTCGAGGAAGGCGCGGTAGGGCAGCAGAAGCGCGCCGGCGGCGTAGTTGGCCAGGCCGACGCGGGCCACGTCGCGCGCGGCCTGGGTGCGGAAGGCGGCCTGGTCCAGTTCGGTCTCGATCAGGTCGCGGAAGGACAACAGGGCCAGCTGGTGGGCCAGTTGGAAGGAGCGGGTGGCGCCGGGCCGCCAGGCGTCCAGGGAGAGTATGCGACTGGCGGAATCGTAGCGGCGCAGGGCCTCCTGACCCGCGACATAGACGGTGCGGACCCCGTGCCGGTCGGCCAGCAGGGTCTCCAGCGCCCGTTCGATCGGGCCGTCCTGGGGGGGCGCTGCGGCCAGGGCCTCGGCCGCCGTATCCAGACTGTCGACGTAGTTGTCGCGGTAGTGGAAGAAGTCGCGGACCTCCTCATAGGGCAGCAGGGCGACGCGGGCGCCCAGTTCGTCGCGGCCCAGGGTGTCGTCCAGCGCCTTCACCCGCTCGTCCAGTTGGCGGAAGGCCTGGTGCAGGGCCAGGAACTGATGGGCCAGGCGGGGGGTGTTGGCCACGGCCTGTTTCAGCTCGGCCGCGGTCGGGGGCTCGGCCCCGCCGCTGACCGGACCGGCGATGTCGGTGGTGGCCTCGCGCAGGTCGGCGATCAGGCGGGCGTCGCCTTCGAGGTCGAACAGGCTGGCGTCGATGTGGAAGGCGCGGGTCAGGGCGATCAGGACGCGGGCGGTGGCCGGGCGCTGATTGGTCTCGATCTGCGACAGATAGGAGGGCGACAGGCCCAGACGTTCGGCGCAGGCCTCCAGCGTCCAGCCGCGCGCCTCGCGCAGCTTGCGCAGCTTGGCGCCCAGGAAAAGCTTCTCAGCCATTCGCAAGTTTGCAGTTCATCGTCGCCGCCTTTGCAAGTCCGCGCAGTTCCGCACCTTTTGCAAAGTTGCGTTTGCCATTTTGCGATGAAGCCGCCACTCCTTGCCGTTCGAACACAAGGCCGAAACCGATCATGACTCAAGCCATCCTTGAAGAACTGGAGCGTCGTCGCGCCGCCGCCAAACTGGGCGGTGGGGAAAAGCGTATCGCCGCACAGCACGCCAAGGGCAAGCTGACGGCGCGCGAACGCATCGACGTTCTGCTGGACGAGGGCTCCTTCGAGGAGACCGACATGTTCGTGGAGCACCGCAGCCACGACTTCGGCATGGAGACGCAACGCATCCCCGGCGACGGGGTGGTGACGGGGCGCGGGACCATCGGCGGGCGGCTGGTCTATGTCTTCTCCAAGGACTTCACGGTGTTCGGCGGGTCGCTGTCGGGCGCCCATGCGGCCAAGATCGTCAAGCTGCAGAAGATGGCCCTGACGACGGGGGCGCCGATCATCGGCCTGTTCGATGCGGGCGGGGCGCGGATCCAGGAGGGGGTGGAGAGCCTGGCCGGATACGCCGACATCTTCCTGCAGAACACCCTGGCCAGCGGCGTCATTCCCCAGATCAGCGTGATCATGGGGCCGTGCGCGGGGGGCGACGTCTATTCGCCGGCCATCACCGACTTCATCTTCATGGTGAAGGACACGAGCTATATGTACGTGACCGGCCCCGACGTGGTGAAGACCGTCACCAACGAGGTCGTCAGCCACGAGGACCTGGGCGGGGCGCGGGTCCATGCCGGCAAGTCGGGCGTGGCGGACGGGGCGTTCGAGAACGACCTGGAGGCCCTGTCGGAGGTGCGCCGCCTGATCGGCTTTTTGCCCCTGTCGAACCGCGAAAAGCCGCCGGTGCGCGAGAGCTATGACGAGCCCGAGCGGGACGAGCCGTCGCTGGACACCCTGATCCCGGCCAATCCGAACCAGCCCTATGACATGAAGGAGCTGATCCTGAAGGTGGTCGACGAGGCCGACTTCTTCGAGATCGGGGCCGATTTCGCCAAGAACATCATCTGCGGCTTCGGCCGGCTGGACGGCCAGACGGTCGGGATCGTCGCCAACCAGCCCCAGGTGCTGGCCGGGGTGCTGGACATTGATTCAAGCCGCAAGGCCGCGCGGTTCGTGCGCTTCTGCGACGCCTTCGATATTGCGCTGGTGACCCTGGTGGACGTGCCGGGCTTCATGCCGGGGACCAAGCAGGAGTATGGCGCCCTGATCAAACACGGGGCCAAGCTGCTGTTCGCCTATGCCGAGGCGACGGTGCCGAAACTGACCCTGATCACGCGCAAGGCCTATGGCGGCGCCTATGATGTGATGAGTTCGAAACACCTGCGCGGCGACGTCAACTACGCCTGGCCCACCGCCGAGATCGCGGTCATGGGCGCTAAGGGGGCGGTCGAGATCATCTTCCGCAAGGAGGCCGGCGATCCGGCGGCCCTGGCCGCGCGGGAGGCGGAGTACAAGGACCGGTTCGCCAATCCGTTCGTGGCGGCGGGGCTGGGCTACATCGACGACGTCATCATGCCGCACGGGACGCGGCGGCGGCTGGTGAAGGCGCTGCGGACGCTGAAGAACAAGGTCCAGGAGAACCCCTGGAAGAAGCACGATAATATTCCGCTGTGATGCCTATTCGAGTTCTGCGTACGGATCGTAGCTTGATGAGTACGACGTCGCCCCTCCACCCGCCCATGGTCGTGCCTCAAACTCGAATTCTGAGGAGCAGGTGAAACACTTATGGATGAAAAGCTCACCATGTCGGCTCGCCTGCGTTTTTTGGACGAAGGACTTCTTTCGATCAGAAAAGCAGTTCGGACAAAGGTAGTGATCTGGCTCGCCCCGATTCGTTTTGAGGCCGTAAAGCACCACGCCTTTTCCAACCTGCTTCAATGCGTAGTGCGTGGCTTCAGCGTCCCACGAATTGGTGGCTTCGATTTCAGCCTGCAGCGCTCGTATGGTTTGCTTCAACTCATCTCGTTCAGCTCTCGCAATCGTGGCGTCCTCCTGCGCTTGAAGGATTATGCGATTGAGTTCGATCACTCGCGTTTGGATGATTGTTTGGTCTCTTACGCCAATGAGTGATTTTGCGATGTCTATTGCGGTCTTAAGGCCGCCCAAGGCCAACGGAATGTCTGTCATGGCAACCTCCGAGTTGTTCACTCTATGTTCCCGCCTAGTTTCTGCCTTTGTCAAGCGCGCGCCGAAGTCCTCTGGGGAAAACCCCATGGATGAGATCACGCAGAAAGACTGACCATGTTCTCCAAAATCCTCATCGCCAACCGGGGCGAGATCGCGGTTCGGATCATCAAGACCTGCCGCCGCATGGGCATCAAGACCGTGCAGGTCTATTCGGAGGCCGACGCCGGGTCGTTGGCGGTCGAGATGGCCGACGAGGCGGTGCTGATCGGGCCAGCGCCGGCGGCGCAGTCCTATCTGCTGGCCGACAAGATCGTCGAGGCGGTGCGCCAGACGGGGGCGCAGGCCGTGCATCCGGGCTTCGGGTTCCTGAGCGAGAACGCCGGGTTCGCGCGGCGGTTGAGGGACGAGGGGATCGCCTTCATCGGCCCGAACCCCGAGGCCATCGAGGCCATGGGCGACAAGATCAGCTCCAAGAAGCTGGCGGCCGAGGCGGGGGTCTCGACCGTGCCGGGGCATATGGGGCTGATCGAGACGCCGGAAGAGGCGGTGAAGATCGCCAACGAGATCGGCTATCCGATCATGATCAAGGCCTCTGCCGGCGGCGGCGGCAAGGGCATCCGCGTGGCCCATTCGGACGCCGACATGGCCGAGGGGTTCGCGGCGGTGAAGGCCGAGGCGCTGAACGCCTTCGGCGACGACCGGGTCTTCCTGGAGAAGTTCATCATCGACCCGCGCCACATCGAGATCCAGGTGCTGGGCGACAAGCACGGCCATGTGGTCCACCTGTTCGAGCGCGAATGTTCGATCCAGCGCCGCAACCAGAAGGTCATCGAGGAGGCGCCCTCGCCCCTGCTGGACGAGGCCACCCGCGCCGCCATGGGGGCGCAGGCCGTCGCCCTGGCCCAGGCGGTGAACTATGACAGCGCCGGCACGGTCGAGTTTGTCGCCGGTCAGGACAAGAGCTTCTACTTCTTGGAGATGAACACCCGGCTGCAGGTCGAGCATCCGGTGACGGAGCTGATCACCGGGGTCGATCTGGTCGAACAGATGATCCGTTCGGCCTGGGGTGAAAAACTGGCCTTCGAGCAGAAGGACCTGAAGATCGACGGCTGGGCCATCGAGAGCCGGATTTACGCCGAGGACCCGTATCGCGGCTTTCTGCCGTCCATCGGGCGGCTGGTCCGTTATGAGCAGCCGGAGGAGGGCGATCAGGGGGATTATACCGTCAGGAACGATTCCGGCGTCCGCGAGGGCGACGAGATCAGCCTGTTCTACGACCCGATGATCGCCAAACTGTGCGCCTGGGGCGAGACGCGCGAGGACGCGGTGACGGGCATGGCTCGGGCGTTGGAGGACACCCACCTGTCGGGCCTGGGGCATAATGTGCCCTTCCTGGCGGCGGTGATGGACCAGGACCGGTTCAAGTCGGGCGAACTGTCGACCAGCTATATCAAGGACGAATTCCCGGACGGCTTTAACGGCCTGCGCCCGACGGTGGAGCAGGAGCGGATCCTGATCGCCTCGGCCTTGGCCATGCACGAGGTGATCGCCGAACAGGACGGCGATCCGTCGGACCGCACCGACTGGATCGTGATGATCGACAAGACCCCGCACGGCGTCGGCCTGTCCTATGACGAGGACGAGGAGATGATCCTGACCCTGACGGGCGGGGGCGACATCCGCCTGTCGGACATCGACTGGCGCCCCGGCCTGGCCCAGTTCAAGGCCGAGCTGGACGGCGAGCCCTTCACCGCCGAGGTCAAACGCGTCGCCGACGGCTTCGACATTCGCCACCGCGCGGCCAAGGCGCGGGTGCGGGTGTTGAGGCCGCATGTCGCCGAACTGTATGCGCGCCTGCCGGAGAAGGCGGTGGCGGACACCTCGAAGATGGTGCTGTCGCCGATGCCGGGGCTGGTGGTGTCGATCCCGGTGGTGGTGGGGCAGGAGGTCAAGACCGGGGAGACGGTGGCGATCATCGAGGCGATGAAGATGCAGAACATCCTCAAGGCCGAGCGCGACGGGGTGGTGAAGGCGGTGGGAGCGAAGGACGGGGATCCGGTGGCGGCGGATGATGTGCTGGTGGAGTTCGGGTGATGACCGCCCTTCTCCTCTTTCGTCATCCTCCGGCGCTCCGCAGGAGCGACCGGGGGACCCAGCGGCGCCGTAGCGAAGCGAAGGCGAAAGCCCGCAGGGCGGCGCGCCAGCGCCTCAACGGGCAGGTCGGCGTGTGCGGCAGGTTCGCGCTCTCGCGCGCCGCTGGGTCCCCCGGTCTGCGCCGCTACGCGGCTTGCCGGAGGATGACGAAAGAAGAAGGGGGGGCGGGCGCATGAGCTTCCCCACACCCAGCCCCCTCGAATGGCGCGAGTCCGCCCAGAAGGCGCTGAAGGATCGGCCGATCGAGTCGCTGATGCATCTCGACGCCGACCAACTGGTGACGCGGCCGCTGTATGCGGGCGCGACGGGCGTGCAGCCGATCTTCGCCCCGCGTCCGTCGGACTCCGAAGGCCGGGCCTGGGATCTGCGGACCTTGGTCGAGGGGGACGATCCCGAGGCGGTGAACGCCGCCGTCCTGGCCGATCTGGAGAACGGCGCCGCCTCGGTGGTGCTGAAGGGGCGGGTGCTGGCGGATTCCGCGCCCTTGGGGCGGGCGCTGGAGGGCGTGGCGCTGGAGCTGGCGCCGGTCGCGCTGGAGGCAGGGATCGACGGGCCGGATGCGGCCAACGCCCTGGCCGTGGTGGCCAAGGGCTCGCCGCGCGCGAAGCTGAGGTTCCACATGGACCCGGTCTCGGCCTTTGCCGAGGCGGGCGGGGCGCCGCGTTCGGTGGAAGAGCATCTGAGCCTGGCGGCCAATACGGCGGCGCGGCATGCGGGGGCCTATCCCGATGCGACCTTCTTCATGGCCAGCGGGCGCGTGGCGCACGAGGCGGGCGGATCGGCGGCGCAGGAACTGGCCTTTGCGGCCTCAAGCGTCGTGGCCCATGCGAAGGCGGCGGCGGACGCCGGGATGTCGGTCGAGACGGCCCTGAGGGGGACGGTGGTCGGCCTGTCGGTCGATGCGGAATATTTCGACAGCCTGGCCAAGGTGCGGGCCATGCGGCTGATCTGGGCGGCGTTGACGCGAGGGTTTGGCGTTGAAGCGCCGGCCGTGATCGAGGCGCGGTCGTCGCGGCGGATGTTGGCGGCGCGCGACCCCTGGCCCAATCTGCTGCGGCTGACGGCGGCGGGGTTTGCGGGCGCGGTCGGCGGGGCGGACGTGGTGGTGCTGGACGGCTTCACCCGCGCGACCGGACGGTCCGACGCCTTTGCCCGGCGGCAGGCGAGGAACACACAGCTGGTGCTGATGGAGGAGGCCAACCTGGGCCGGGTCGACGATCCGGCGGCGGGAAGCTGGTATCTGGATGCGCGGACGCGGGATCTGGCCGAGGCCGGCTGGGCCGAGTTCCAGATGATCGAGGCCGAGGGCGGTCTGGTCGAGGCCCTGAAGGGGTCGGTGATCCAGCCTCGCATCGCTCGCGCCAGGGCCCTGCGCGAGGCGGCTCTGACAAACGGCGCGGCCCAGATCATCGGCGTGACCAAATATGTGGATGCAGACGTGCGGCCGGCGCCGGTCGAGGCGGGCGACGAGGCGGCGGTTGTGGTGGAGCGGGTGTGCGAACCCCTGAGCCCGATCCGTTTCGCGGCGGCCTTCGAGGAGGTGATCGGATGAGCTTCCCCGATTTCAGCAGGATCGCCCTGAACCTGATGCCGACCGGGCAGGGGCCGACGCGGGAGCCGTGGCTGACGCCCGAGGGGCTGACCGTGTCGACCGCCTATGGCGCCGAGGCGCTGGAGGGGCTGGGGCATCAGGACGGCCTGCCGGGGTTCGCGCCCTTCGTGCGCGGGCCCTATCCGACCATGTATGCGGGCAATCCCTGGACCATCCGCCAGTACGCCGGCTTCTCGACCGCCGAGGAGTCGAACGCCTTCTATCGCCGCAATCTGGCGGCGGGGCAGAAGGGGTTGAGCATCGCCTTCGATCTGGCGACGCACCGGGGCTACGACAGCGACCACCCGCGGGTGAAGGGCGATGTCGGCATGGCCGGCGTGGCCATCGACAGCATCTATGACATGCGGACCCTGTTCGACGGGATCCCGCTGGACCAGATGTCGGTGTCGATGACGATGAACGGGGCGGTGCTGCCGATCCTGGCCCTCTATGTCGTCGCGGCCGAAGAACAGGGCGTGCCGCATGCGGCCCTGACCGGGACCATTCAGAACGATATTCTGAAGGAGTTCATGGTCCGGAACACCTACATCTATCCGCCCGAACCCTCGATGCGGATCATCGCCGACATCTTCGCCTGGACGGCGCAGGAGACGCCGAAGTTCAACTCGATCTCGATCAGCGGCTATCACATGCAGGAGGCCGGGGCCTCGGCGGATATCGAGCTGGCCTATACGCTGGCGGACGGGATCGAATATCTGCGGGCGGGCGTGGCGGCGGGCATGCCGATCGACCGGTTCGCGCCGCGGCTGAGCTTCTTCTGGGCCATCGGCATGAACTATTTCATGGAGGTGGCCAAGATGCGCGCGGGCCGCCTGCTGTGGGCCGAGGCGGTGCGGAAAGAGGGCGGGGTCGATCCGAAATCGCTGTCCTTACGCGCCCACTGCCAGACGTCGGGCTGGAGCCTGGCGGCGCAGGACGTGTTCAACAATGTGCCGCGCACCATGGTCGAGGCCATGGCGGCGGCGGGCGGGCAGACGCAGAGCCTGCACACCAATGCGCTGGACGAGGATCTGGCGCTGCCGACCGACTTCTCGGCCCGGATCGCGCGCAACACCCAGATCCTGTTGCAGTCGGAGACCGGCCTGACCCGCGTGATCGATCCGTGGGGCGGCAGCTTCTATGTCGAGCGGCTGACGCACGAACTGGCTGAACGGGCGCGGGCTCACATGGCCGAGGTCGAGGCCCTGGGCGGCATGGCCAAGGCCATCGAGGCGGGCATCCCCAAGCTGAGGATCGAGGAATCCGCCGCCAAGACCCAGGCCCGGATCGACACCGGCCAGCAGACGGTGGTCGGGGTGAACAAATATCTGAACCCCGTCGTCGACGATATTCCGATGCTGAAGGTCGACAACGCGGCGGTGCTGGCGGCCCAGATCGACAAGCTGAAACGGCTGCGGGCCGAGCGGGACCAGGCGACGACCGATGCGGCGCTGGAGGCGCTGACGAACGGTGCGCGGGGGACCGCCAACCTGCTGGAGCTGGCGGTGCAGGCGGCGCGGGCCAAGGCGACGGTGGGTGAAATCTCCGACGCGCTGGAGGCCGCCTTCGGCCGCCATGTGGCGACGGTGCAGACCGTGTCGGGGGTCTACGCCAAGGAGGCCGGCGCCGATCCCCGCTTCGCCCGCGCCCGTGAGATGGTGGCGACCTTCGTCGAGAATGACGGCGGCCCGCCGCGCATCCTGATCGCCAAACTGGGTCAGGACGGGCACGATCGGGGCCAGAAGGTGGTCGCCACAGGCTATGGCGACCTGGGCTTCGACGTCACCGCCGGCGCCCTGTTCCAGACCCCGGCCGAGGCGGCGCGCGATGCGGTGGACAAGGGGGTCCATGCGGTGGGGGCGTCGTCTTTGGCGGCGGGGCATCTGACGCTGGTTCCCGAGCTGAAGGCCGAGCTGGCGCGGCTGGGGCGGCCGGACATCATGATCGTGGTCGGGGGGGTGATCCCGCCGTCCGACGTCCAGCCTCTGCTCGATATGGGCGCCGCCGCCGTCTATCTGCCCGGGTCGGCCATCGCCGATACGGCGGTGGACCTGATCGAGAAGCTGAACCAGCGGCTGGGTTACGCCCAGCCCGCGCCTAAGGAGACCGCATGATCGGCGCCCTGAACCATGTCGGTGTCGCGACCCCGTCCATCGCGGACTCGATCAAACTGTATCGGGACGTGTTGGGGGCGACCAAGATCGGAGAGCCGTTCGACCTGCCGGCGCAGGGGGTGAAGGTCTGTTTCATCGATACGCCGACGGCCCAGATCGAGCTGATCGAACCCTATGACGAGACCAGCCCCATCGTCGGCTTCCTGGCCAAGAATCCCAAGGGCGGCCAGCATCACGTCTGTTTCGAGGTCGCCGACATCCACGCCGCCGTCGCCGAGATGCGGGCCAAGGGGGTGACGATCCTGGGCACGGGCGAGCCGCGGATCGGGGCCCACGGGACGCCGGTCGTCTTCCTGCACCCGCGCGACATGGGCGGGGTGCTGATGGAGCTGATGGAGACGCCGAAAGGCGACCATTGAGGTTCGACTGCGGAGCCTTTCGCCAGCTTAGCCGTTGGATCACCGAACGGGAGAGATTTCACCATGATGCGCCGCCTGACCGCCTTCGTCGCGATCGCCGCCCTGACGGGAGTCTCCGCCTGCCAACAGGCGGAGCCTGAGCAGCCCACTGCTCCGGTCGAGCCCCAGCCGGCGTCCGCGTCGGCCGTTCCGGCTGTCGGCTACGCCTGCGAGAGCGGGGCGATGGTCGAGGCGCGGTATCCCGACACGGCGACGGCGCAACTGGCCTACAAGGGGCAGACCTATGATCTGCGCTCGGTCGAGGCGGCCAGCGGCGCCCGCTATGTCGGCTCGGGCGTCGAATGGTGGACCGCCCCCCGCGACGGCCAGGAGAAGGCGACCCTGAGCCGCCTCGGCCCCAACGAGGAGGTCGGGGTGGCGGTGCTGGAGCAATGCGCGCGGCCGGTGGCGACGGCGGCGACCGCCGCCCCGGCTCCGCAAGCCTTGCCGGGCCAGACGACCACGCCCGCGCCGGGCGGAGTCCTGCCTGCGTCCACGCCCTGCAAGGGACCGCAGCTGAAGCTGGCGGCCGAGGGCGGCGACGCGGGCGCGGGCAATCGGGTGCGCAACTTCAGCCTCCAGAACCTCGGCGCCCAGGCGTGCAGCCTGACCGGTTATCCGGGCGTGACGCTGCTGGACGGGCAGGGGCGGCCCCTGACCTCGATCCGCGCCGACCAGAGCCCCGGCAGCTATTTCCGCCAGGGCCAGGCGCCGACCCCGGTGGAGTTGGCGCCCCGGGCCAAGGCCTATTTCGAAATGGCGTGGAGCGTCGTGCCGGACGAGACGATGCAGAAGACCTGCCCCAGCGTCGCCACCCTGCGCGCCACTGCGCCGGGCGACACGGCGGCCGTCAGCCTGCCCTTCGAGTTCCAGCCGTGCGGCGGCAAGATCCGCGTCAGCCCGATCCGGGCCGAGGCGGACCCCGAGATGGCGACCTAAGACGGGTGGAATCCCGGTCGAAATCGGCGTAGGTCGCGGCCATGACCCAGAGCTTCTATGACCGCGTCGCCGGCGAACTGACCGAGATCGACGCCCAGGGCCTGACCAAGCCCGAACGCATCATCGCCTCCCGCCAGGGGCCGGTGATCCAGGTCGCCGGCCGCGACGTGCTGAACTTCTGCGCCAACAACTATCTGGGCCTGGCGGGCGACGAACGCGTCGTCCAGGCCGGGATCGCCGCTCAGCAGAAGTGGGGCGCAGGCACGGCCTCGGTCCGCTTCATCTGCGGCACCCTGGAGATCCACAAGGAGCTGGAAGCCGCCATCGCCGGCTATCTGGGTTTCGAGGACGCCATCCTGTTCGCCGCCGCCTTCGACGCCAACGGCGGCCTGTTCGAACCCCTGTTGGGCGAGAACGACGCCATCGTCTCGGACAGCCTGAACCACGCCTCGATCATCGACGGGGTGCGGCTGTGCAAGGCCAAACGCTATCGCTTCGCCAACTCGGACATGGATGAGCTGGAAAGCCGCCTGAAGGAGGCGCGCGAGGCCGGCGCTCGCGACATCATCATCGCCACCGACGGCGCCTTCTCGATGGACGGCTATATCGCCAAACTGGACGAGATCCGGGCGCTGGCCGACAAGTACGACGCCCTGATCATGGTGGACGACTGTCACGCCACCGGCTTCCTGGGTCCGCAAGGCAAGGGCTCCTTCGCCCATCACGCGGTCGAGGTGGATTTCGTCACCGGCACCTTCGGCAAGGCCCTGGGCGGCGCCATGGGCGGCTTCATCTGCGCGAAGAAGTCGGTGGTCGAACTGCTGAAGCAGCGGGCGCGGCCCTATCTGTTCTCCAACGCCCTGGCGCCGGCCGTGTGCGGCTCCAGCCTGGAGGCCATCCGTATCGCTCAAGGGGCGGAGGGCGACGCCCTGCGCACCCGTCTGTCGGCCAACGCCCACCGCTATCGCATGGCCATGACCGATGCGGGCTTCGACCTGCTGAACGGCGAACATCCGATCATCCCTGTCATGCTGGGCGACGCCAAACTGGCCCAGGATTTCGCAGCGCGCGCGTTGGAGCTGGGCGTCTATGTGATCGGCTTTTCCTTCCCCGTCGTGCCGCGCGGCCAGGCCCGCATCCGCACCCAGATGTCGGCGGCGCATAGCTTCGACCAGATTGACCGGACGGTGGCGGCGTTTACGCAGGCGGGACGAGAACTGGGCGTCATTTAGCCCTCTTCGCGCGCCATCGACGAAGAACAAGCGGTGAGGAGGCGTGGGGCCTCAGCCGCGGGCTTCGGAACAAGCCGAGGCCATGATTTCAGGGAGTTGAGACTATGACCGACACGATGAAAGCCCTGGCCAAGACCGCCCCGGGCGTCGGCCTGGAACTGATCGACGCGCCGATCCCCGAGGCGGGACCGGAGGATGTGCTGATCCGCGTCCATCGCACCGCCGTCTGCGGCACCGACATCCATATCTGGAACTGGGACGAGTGGTCCCAGAAGAACGTCCCGACCCCGATGATCACTGGCCACGAGTTCGCCGGCGAGATCGTCGCCGTCGGCAAGGACGTGGATCGCCCGCTGAAGATCGGCCAGCGCGTCTCGGCCGAGGGGCACGTCATCGACCTGAACTCCGAAGCGGCCCGCGCCGGTCATTTCCACCTGGACCCCAAGACGCGCGGGATCGGCGTCAACCGCCAGGGCGCCTTCGCCGAGTTCGTGGTGGCGCCGGCCTTCAATGTGATCGAACTGCCGGACGACGTGCCCTATGAGATCGGCTCGATCCTGGATCCGTTCGGGAACGCCGTGCACACGGCGCAGCAGTTCGACCTGCTGGGTGAGGACGTCCTGGTCACCGGCGCCGGCCCCATCGGCATGATGGCCGCCGCCGTGGCCCGCCACGCCGGCGCGCGCACCGTGGTCCTGACCGACATCAACGACTTCCGGCTGGAACTGGCGCAGAAGGTGGCGCCGGGCGTGCGCACCGTGAACACGACCAAGGAAGACATCCACGACGTCATGAAGGAGCTGGGCCTGAAGGTCGGCTTCGACGTGGCGCTGGAGATGTCCGGCTCGCCGATCGCCTTCAGACAGTGCGTCGACACCCTGATCATGGGCGGCGGCATGGCCATGCTGGGCATCCCCGGCAAACCCATGGAGACCGACTGGGGCGCGATCATCCTGAAGGCCCTGACCATCAAGGGCGTCTATGGCCGCGAGATGTTCACCACCTGGCGCAAGATGCTGGGCCTGCTGAAGGCCGGCCTGGACCTGAGCCCGCTGATCACCCACCGGCTGGACTATGCCGACTACCGCGAAGGTTTCGAGGCGATGAAGTCGGGCCAGTCGGGCAAGGTGGTGTTGAACTGGGACAAGGCGGCCTGAGCGGATTTCACCTCCCTGTCGGCGAAGGCCGACGGGGAGGACCGGTCGCGCAGCGACCAGGCGGGGGCGACTCCGACAGTGGTGATGACCGATCCAGCTTCAGAAACCGAGTCGCCCCCTCCTGGCGCTCGCTGACGCGATCGCCTGTCCTCCCCGCGCGCCTTCGCGCGCGGAGAGGTGAAGTCGCCCCTCAGTTCGCCTTGCGGATCAGTTCGTCGGCCAGGGCGGCGGTCAGATAGCCGTCGGCGATGCGGCCGTTGGCCTGTTGCCAGCGGCGCAGGGCCGTGCGCGTGTTGGTTCCGATGACCCCGTCGACCCCTTGAGTGTCATAGCCCAGCCGCGTCAGGGCGGCCTGGGCGCCGATCCGCTGTTCGCGCGACATGGAGGCGTCGTTGGGCCAGGCCTTGGTCAGGCCGGGCTTGCCCATGATCCCGTCCGCCGTCAGGCCGATGGCCAGGGCGTAGGAGACCGAGTTGTTGTAGCGCCGGATCACATAATGGTTCGGCAGGGCCAGGAAGGCCGGGCCATTGGCGCCCTGGGGCAACAGGATGGTCGCCTCTTCCAGCGCCTCGGCGCCGTTCGGCGTGCCGCCCTGGGCCAGGCGCACGCCCCTGGCCGCCCAGTGGGCCCAGTTGTGTTTCGGCCCTTCGGCCTCGGCGTAGTTGAAGCCTGCCGGCAGGACGACTTCGTAGCCCCAGCCCTGGCCGCGCTTCCAGCCGGCCTGGGCCAGCAGATTGGCGGCGGAGGCCAGGGCGTCCGCGTCGTCACCCCAGATGTCGACCTTGCCGTCGCCGTCCTGATCGACGCCCAGGCGCAGATAGTTGTCGGGCATGAACTGAGTCTGGCCCATGGCCCCGGCCCAGCTGCCCTTCAGGCCCGCGCGTTCGCGGCGGCCGTCGACGACGATGTCCAGCGCGTCCTTCAGCTGGGCCTCGGCCCAGTCCCGGCGACGGCCGTCATAGGCCAGGGTCGCCAGCGAGCGGATGACGTCATAGTCGCCCTGGACCTGACCGAAGGCGCTCTCCTGAGCCCAGACCCCGACCAGGATCTCGGACGGCACGCCGAAGCGCTGGACCACCGGCCACGGCACGCGGTCGATCCGCTGCTTGGCCTGGGCGATTCGCACCGGCGTCACCGCATTCTGGATATAGGCGCCGGCGGGCTTGGAGAATTCGGGCTGATTGCGGTCCAGCCGCACGACCGAGGCGTCGGGCGTCAGCCCGGCCAGTTCGCGTTCGTAGTCGGCGCGACGGCCCCCGCCCTTGCGTGCCAGGAATCCCTGTTTCCAGCCTTCGAAACCCTGCTGGTCATAGGCGGCCAGGGGCGGCGTCTGGGGCGCGGGGGGCGGGGCCGCTACGGGCGCGCCCGGGTCAGGCGTCGGCGTCGGCAAATTGACGGGCGGCTCGGGCAGCATCGGCGCGCAGGCGGCGACACAGCAGATGAGGAGTAGGCGATAGGAAAAGCGCATGAGATTCAGACTACAGCCCCCGAGGTAATAGGTGAAATGACATCCGCGCGAATGACTTTCACGCGCCACAAAGCGCCTGTGGCGCGAAAGCGCCGCCGGGAGACTCCCCTATTGACGTCGTTAACCCTCAATTTCATCGACGCGCTAACGAACTGCGGCGTATTGGCGCAGGGTCCTCTGACGGCCTGATGGCGGAGTGGCGACGCGACGGGCGTGCAACCCCGGAAACCCTCCGTTCGACTCGGAGGTCAGGCCTCCATCTTTTTTTGGGTGCTATCGCCCTTCGGGCTGCTTGAGCACATGTTTTGGGTGCTACCGCGCTTCGCGCTGCTTGAGCACGGGGTGGGGAAGGTGGTTCGGGCAGGCTGGGACTGGCTTTTATAGGGTTTTGGCCTGTAGCGGGTTGACCTTCTCCGGACCGCTCTCTATACGACCGCCTCCGCCGCGATCCGACCGGATCAGCGGCTTTCTTATTGGCTTCTCTCAGGACGTCCGACCATGAAGGTCCGCAGCTCGCTCAAGTCCCTGAAGACCCGTCACCGCGACTGCAAGGTCGTGCGTCGCAAGGGCGTGGTCTTCGTCATCAACAAGACCGACCCGCGCTTCAAGGCGAAGCAGGGCTAAGCTGCGTTCGCGGCGCGCCGCTCTGGCGGCGTGCGCACGCAGGGCCGCGCTTAGGTCGCCCGAAGGGCGATAGCGCGACAAAAGCTCTGACGATCCACAGGCTGCGGGCTTTGTCCGCGGCCTTTTTCGTGTTCGGCGGTTGAGCCGCGCCGCTGGGCGTGGTTAGCGTCCGCGCTTGATTTCTGGAGTATTCCCCATGGCCGATGACGCCGCCTTCGACGCCTCGTCCGATGTTCTGACCGCGACGGCCCAGGGCCGGCTGCGCTCCATCATCGAGCGTCTTGAACGCCTTGAGGAAGACAAGCAGGCCGTGATGACGGACATGAAGGAAGTCTTCGCCGAGGCCAAGGGCGAGGGCTATGACGTCAAGATCCTGCGCAAGGTCATCCGCATCCGCAAGCAGGACAAGGCCAAGCGCCAGGAAGAGGACGCCATCCTGGACCTCTATCTGTCGGCCCTCGGCGAGATCTGAGACTGACCCGGCTTGAAGCGCACCCCCTTCAAGCCCTGCGGCGGCCTTTCGCGCTCAGGCGGGCCGAAGGGCGGTAGCGGATTCAAGACGCGCTCAAGCAGCCCGAAGGGCGATAGCGCACCGAAGACGCGCTCAAGCAGCCCGAAGGGCGATAGCGCGCCCAAGAAGCCGCTGCCTAGCCCGTTCGAAATCCAGCGTGAGGCCGCCAAGCGCGCGGCCTTGAACGCATTGAAACGCGCCCGCCGCTCGGCAGAGAAGGCGGGCGTTTCTCTGTCGGAATGGGAGGGCGAGTTCCTCGATTCAGTCGGCGAGCGGGTCAAGACCCACGGCCGCGCCTTCGCCGACCCTGAAAAGGGCGCGCCTGGTCAGGCCCTGTCGGCCATGCAAGGCCGCAAACTGAAAGAAATCACCGCCAAGGCCAAGGGCGAGGAGCCTAAGCGGCGGTGGGGTAAAAAATCAAAGGATCTCTAATGGATCGTCATCCTCGGGTCAAGCCCGAGGATGACGGTGAGGGGAGTGTGAAGGCGTTTCTGAAACGGCTGGAATCAGGAGGCTGACGCTCACCCCGCCTCCTTCAGCTGTCCTTCCAGCCCCTGTTCGCGGACCTTGCGGTACAGGGTGGAGCGGCCGATGCCGAGGCGGCGGGCGATTTCGCTCATATGGCCGGCGTAGACCTCGATGGCGTGCTGGATCAGGTCGCGTTCGATGTCTTCCAGCGTCCGCAGATGGCCGCGGTCGTCCAGGATGCGGATCGGCTGTTCCGGCAGGGGCGGCAGGTCGGCGTAGGAAGGGGCGGTCTGGGCCAGAGTCGTCGTCGCTTCCGGCATGGGCGCCACCACGCCCGAGATGGACGGGAAATCATAGGGCTGAAGGAAGGGCGAGTCGGCCAGGACGATGGCGCGGAACACCGCGTTCTCGAGCTGGCGCACATTGCCGGGCCAGTCGAAGGCCTGGAGCATGGCCTGGGTCTCGGGCGCGCAGGCGACGATCCGCTTGCCTTCCTCGGCGTTGAACCGGGCGATGAAGTGATCGACCAGGGCCGGGATGTCCTCGCGCCGCTCGCGCAGGGACGGGGCCTCGATCGGGAAAACGTTGAGGCGGTAGAACAAATCCTCGCGGAAGGCGCCGTCCTTGACCTGTTGCGCGGGGTCGCGATTGGTGGCCGAGACGATGCGGACGTCGATCTTGACCGGGCGTTTTCCGCCGACCGGGTCGATCTCGCTCTCCTGCAGGGCGCGCAGCAGCTTGACCTGAAGGTCCAGCGGCAGTTCGCCGATCTCGTCCAGGAACAGGGTGCCGCCGTCGGCCTCGCGGAACTTGCCCAGGGTCTTGTCGACCGCCCCGGTGAAGGCGCCCTTCTCGTGGCCGAACAGGATGGATTCCGCCAGATTGGCCGGCAGGGCGCCGCAGTTGACGGCGACGAAGGGCTTGCCGGCCCGGTCGCTGGCGCCGTGCAGGGCGCGGGCGATGACTTCCTTGCCGACGCCGCTTTCGCCTGTGATCAGCACCGGAATGGACGACTTGGCGGCCCGCGTTCCAAGAGCCTTGACCATTCGCATGGGGGCGCTGTCGCCGATGATGTCGTCGAAGCTGGCGCGGCCTTGCGCGCGCTTGGTCAGCCGGCCGACTTCGGCCGTCAGCTGGGTCATCTTCAGGGCGTTGCGCACCCCGACCAGCAGACGCTCAGGGCCGACCGGCTTGACGAAGAAGTCCTGGGCGCCGGCCTGCATGGCCTTGACCACGGTGTCGATGCCGCCGTTGGCCGTCAGGACGATGACCGGGGTGGTCACGCCCGCGCTGCGCAGCTCGGCCAGGCATTCCAGACCCGACATCTCGGGCATCACCATGTCCAGCAACAGCATGTCTGCGCCGCCGCCCCGGAGCATGCGGTCAATGGCTTCGCCGCCCCCGGCCGCATGGACCACGGCGTAGCCGTCGCGTTCGAGCACGGCCTGCAGCAGGCGGCGCTGGGTCGGATCGTCGTCGACCACCAGAACGGTCTTGGCCATGGGAGCCCCTTGTCATCACCGATAGGCCGCCCGTGGTGCGGACTGGCCCGTTTCGGGACGATTTCTAGGGGGACGAGGTGAAAATCGGGTGAGAGGGCGTGGTGACCGGGACGTTAACCGGGTGACGCCGTCGCGCACCGAATCTGCGGCTGGGCCTTCAGCGTCTGATCGCCCACGACCAGGTCCGGCAGGCTGGCGGGGGCGACGGTCACAGCCTCTGCGAAGGCCTTGGGCAGGTCGTTCGGCGATACCTTCCCGCACATGACGCTGTAGGATCCGGTTTGCGACCATTGCCCCCCGGCGTCCTGGGCGAAAGCCATGATGGACCCCGGCGCCGCCAGCAGAACCTCGACCCGGCCGTCGCCGTCCAGGTCCAGGGTGCGCAGGCGGCAGGGCGCCTCGCTGTTGCAGGTGTACATCAGGGCGTCCTGGCGACCCAGCTGGGCGGTGAAGCTGGGCGGGGTCGTCTGGCCGTCGACCGGCTGGATCCGGATGCCCGCCAGCCGTTCGTTCCGGTCCTGGATAGAATAGGCCTCGCGATCTACGCGCACGCGGGCCGCCCGCGCCAGCTCGGCGATCTCCGCGTCCGGCGACTGTATCAACCGATCAAGCGCAGCCAGCCCCGCCTTGCCGCTGTCGAAGCGCAGGAAGTCATAGTCGAAATCCTTGGCCGCCACGGCCCCGCGCTCCAGCCGCGCGACCTGGTCCTTCGCCGACAGTCGCGCCGGGTCGGCCAGGGGGCTGAACAGGGCCAGGATGACCGCGACCGACAGGACGGCGGCGGCGACATTTGTGCGTTCCAGCGGCTTCATCCAGGGGCCGGGGCGCACGGCGGCGAACAGATAACCCAGGCCATAGACCGCGCCGATCACAGCGCAGGCCGTGGCGATGATCCGATCCGGCGTCAGCCCGTGCTGGCCGATGCGCAGGGCCAGGCCCCAGAAGGCCAGGCCAACCAGGGGCGCGATCAGAGCCGAGGCGACCCGGACGCCGTAGCGCAGCACCACCGGGGGGCGATGGTCGGGGCGTCCGTCCTGATAGGCGGTGTTGATCAGCACGATCAGGGCCGCTGCCGCAGACAGCACCAGGGCCGTCGCGCTGCCCGTCTGCCACAGGCCGTCCAGGCCGGTGAAGGGCAGGGCCAGCAGGAAGCCGCCGACCAGCACCGTGATGACCAGCAGCAGCCAGGACAACAGCATCAGGGCCACGGTCCGCACGCCCCGGATCAGACCGTCGCGCACATCGGTCAGATGCACCGCCGTGGCGAAGGCCAAGCCGGTCAGCGGCAGGGAGAACCAGCTTTCTTGCAGCAGGTCGCTGAGAAAGCTCAGCCCGATGATCTTGAACAGGCTGGCCCCGAGCAGAAGCAGCAGCCAGAAGGCGCCGGCGAAGCCGACCGACAGCACCCCCTGCACCCCCGCCATCCAGGCGGCGTCGAAATAGGCCGGGTAGGAGGCCGCCAGCCGGCGCTCGCGGTCTGCCGGCACGACCAGATGATGGGCGATGAACAGGGCCGCCGCCGCGAAGACGAACAGGGGGAAGGTCGCCTCGCGGGCGCCGTCGGCCTGACGGGCGATGTCGTGCCAGGCCAGCAGGGCCAGCACCAAACCTGCGATCAGGCTCCAGACCACATAGACCCACAGCCTCAGCTTGCCGACGCCGGACAGCAGGACGGCGGGCAGGAACAGGGCGGTCAGCAGGGCCGGCGCGAACAGGTCGGGATGGCGCTGCGACCAGCTGGCGCTGTCGCCCTCGGTGGCGCGCAGCAGCAGGTACAGGACGATCCCCTGCACCAGGCCGACCGTCAGCCGCACGATGGCGATCCGGCGGCGGTCGCCGTCCGGCGTGGTCCCGCCCCAGCCCGTGCCGAGAATATTCGCCGCTTCGGTGGTCATGACGCGCCCTTTTGCCCGGCTCGGCGCCCGAGTGGGCGACCGACCTGGGCGCGCCATCTAACCGGAGAGGGGGCGGTCAGGGAAGCGTAGCCTCGATCCGACACGCCCGCGCCAGATAACAGCCGCGCGGGGCGAAATGGATGTGGATCTGGTTCAGCGTCGGATGGTCGAACGCCTCGGCCAGCCGCGCGTCCAGATCGGCGCCGTCGATCACCAGCCCCTCGATCATCATGTTGCGCCGGTCATAGAGGCGCAGCGACAGCGGCCTTTTGGTCAGCATCTCCGGCGCCGGTCCGGTGATCGGCGTCTGTTCCACCGCCAACTCGCGCACGAAAATCGGTCCCGAGGCGCGATAGGGCGAGGTCGGGTCGGTCAGATGGGCGTGATTGACCAGCACCAGCGCCTCGCCGGCGTCGGCGTCGCGCAGGCTGACCCGGCAGGGCGCGCGGCCGGGGGCGTCGGCGACCCACCGGCGCGCGCCGACCGCGGCTAAGTCTTTATCGGACATGGCGAAATAGGGCGCGAAGGGCGCCAGGGGCAGGGCTTCGATGCGATAGGTCATGGTGAATCTCCAGATTGAGGTCTTTCCTTGCGACGTTCGGTTCTCGCCGTCTGGCGGCTTGCGGCCGTTGCATCGCGCCCGCGCCGCCCCCACAAAGGCGGGCATGAACGCCCCCTTCAAAGCCCTCTCCCAGTCCGACCCTGCGGAAGCCCCTCTGTGGGACCTGACCGACCTCTATGGTTCGCGCGACGACGCCCGGATCGCCGCCGACCTGGATCGGGCGCGCGCCCTGGTGGACGAGATGAACGGCCTGCAAGGCCGGCTGGCGGGGCAGGGCGGCGATCCGGCTTCGTTGGGCGCGGCGCTGGATCGGGCGATCAGCCTGTATGAACAGGCGTCGGACGTGCTGGGCGCCCTGGGCGCCTACGCCTTCCTGGCGGCCTCGACGGCGCGCGACGATGCGGGCGCTCAGGGGTTCGAGGCCGATGTGCGCGAGAAGATCACCGCCATCGCCACCCCGACCGTCTGGCTGACGCTGGAGATCAACCAGATCGACGACGCCGCGCTGGAGGCCGCGCTTCAGGCCCACGCAGGCGCATCGCGCTGGCGGCCGTGGCTGCGGCGGGTGCGGGCGATGAAGCCGCACGAACTGTCCAGCGAGCTGGAGACCTTCATCGCCGAACGCGGCCCGATCACGGCCCAGTGGCCGCGCCTGTTCGACGAACAGCTGGCGGCGCTCCGGGCGAAGGCGGGCAATGAAAGCCTGACCCTGGCCGAGGCCCTGAACCGGCTGTCGGACGCCAAGCCCGCGCGGCGCAAGGCGGCCGCCGAGGGCCTGTCGGAGGCCTTGGCCGCTCGCGCCCCGACCCTGGCCCTGGTGCTGAACACGGTCGCCGCCGACAAGGCGATGGAGGATCGCTGGCGCGGCTTCAAACGCCCCGCCGACAGCCGCCACCTCGCCAATGAGGTCGACGGCGAGGCGGTGGACGCCATGGCCGAGGCCGTCGCCGCCGCCTATCCGCAGCTGTCGCACCGCTATTATGCGCTGAAGGCCAAGGCCATGGGCAAGGCGCGGCTGGACCACTGGGACCGCAACGCCCCGATCGAGACCACCGCCCCGCGCGCCTTCACCTGGAGCCAGGGGCGCGAGATCGTTCTGGACAGTTTCTCGGACCTGGGCGGCGAGTTTGCGGAACGGGCCGCCGGCTTCTTCGACAAGCCGTGGATCGACGGCCGCGCCCGGCCGGGCAAACAGTCGGGCGCCTACGCCCACCCGGTCACCGCCGACCGCCACCCCTATGTCTTCCTCAACTGGATGGGCGAGCGGCGCGACGTCCTGACCCTGGCCCACGAACTGGGCCACGGGGTGCACCAGACCCTGGCGGCGGACCAGGGCACTCTGTTGGCCGACACTCCCCTGACCCTGGCCGAGACCGCCTCCATCTTCGCCGAGGGTCTGACCTTCGATCGTCTGCTGGCGACAGCGCCGAAACGCGAGCAGCGCGGTCTGCTGGCCGGGCGGATCGAGGACGGGCTGAACACGGTGGTGCGCCAGATCGCCTTCCACCGGTTCGAGACCCGCTTCCACGACGAGCGGCAGAAGGGCGAGGTCTCGCAGCAGCGGATCAATGAGCTGTGGCTGACCGAGATGGGCGCCTCGCTGGGGCCGGCGGTGACGCTAAACCCCGGCTATGAGCACTGGTGGGCCTATGTCAGCCACTTCGTTCACTCGCCCTTCTACGTCTACGCCTACGCCTTCGGCGACCTGCTGGTGGCGGCGTTGATGGAGGCGCGGCGGGCCGATCCGACGGGCTTCACCCCCCTGTACCGCGACCTGCTGGCCGGGGGCGGGGCTAAGACCTATGTCGAGGCGCTGAAGCCCTTCGGCCTCAATCCGCGCGATCCGGCCTTCTGGAGCGTGGGCTGCAAGCGGCTGGAACGTCTGGTGGATCAGTTCGAAGCGCTGGGGTGAGAGGCTGGCGCCCGGCTGAACCCGCGCTATAGTCGCCTCAACGACAAGACCGAGGGAGTTCTCATGGCCGACGCTCACAATCCCGCCACCGCCGAGGCAGACGCCGACGCGACCGCCTATGTCCGGGGCGGGATGCAGATCAATGAACAGGCGGCGACCTTCAAGCTGTTCATGGATCTGGCCAAATGGGGCTCGTTGGCCGTGGCCTGCCTGCTGCTGTTCCTGACCCTGTGGTTCCATCCGGGCGGCAACCTGATGGCGGCCCTGGCCGGCGCAGTGGTGCTGGGGGGCGTCGGCTTCTTCGCCCTGAAGCCCAAGGCCGACGCGGGCCACTGAGCCCCCGTCCGCAACGATGCAATAACGACGCGCTTTGACGGCGTCTTCGGAACCGGCCTAGTCTCGCGTCCCATACAGGAACAAGGGGATTCGCTTGGCCGTCGCTATCGCCGCCACCCGTGAACGTCGCGAAGGCGAGACGCGCTGCGCCGTCACGCCCGAGACGGTCAAGAAGCTGATCGCCCTGGGCGCGACCGTCACGGTCGAGGCCGGGACCGGCCTGGGCTCCTCCATTCCCGACGCCGACTACGCCGCCGCCGGCGCGGCGGTGAAGCCCGACACCCGCGCGGTGCTGGACGGCGCCGACATCGTGCTGAAGGTGCGCGGCCCGACGGCCCAGGAGACCAGCGCGCTCAAGCCCGGCGCCATCGTCATCGCCATGCTGGACGCCTGGCGAGACAATGCCACGGTCGAGGCCCTGACCGGCGCCAACGCCACCGCCTTCGCCATGGAGTTCGTGCCCCGCATCACCCGCGCCCAGGTCATGGACGTCCTGTCGTCCCAGGCCAATCTGGCCGGCTATCGCGCGGTGATCGAGGCGGCCTACGCCTATGGCAAGGGTTTCCCGATGATGATGACGGCGGCCGGCACGGTCGCCGCCGCCAAATGTTTCGTCATGGGCGTGGGCGTGGCGGGCCTCCAGGCCATCGCCACGGCGCGGCGTCTGGGCGCCGTCGTCACCGCCACCGACGTCCGTCCCGCCACCAAGGAACAGGTCGAGAGCCTGGGCGCCAAATTCCTGGCCGTCGAGGACGAGGAGTTCAAGAACGCCCAGACCGCCGGCGGCTACGCCAAGCCCATGTCGTCCGAGTATCAGGCCAAACAGGCCGAACTGACCGCCAGCCATGTGGTCAAGCAGGACATCGTCATCACCACCGCCCTGATCCCCGGCCGCGCCGCGCCGGTGCTGCTGACGGCGGCCCATGTGGCCTCGATGAAGCCGGGCTCGGTCATCGTCGATCTGGCGGTCGAGGCGGGCGGCAATGTCGAGGGCTCGAAGCTGAACGAGGT
Organism: Brevundimonas sp. EAKA; assembly: GCF_000698025.1. Taxonomy (NCBI): domain Bacteria; kingdom Pseudomonadati; phylum Pseudomonadota; class Alphaproteobacteria; order Caulobacterales; family Caulobacteraceae; genus Brevundimonas; species Brevundimonas sp. EAKA. Next base: position 24,806 of record NZ_JMQR01000020.1, read on the forward strand.
GGTGACCACCCCGAACGGCGTCACCATCGTCGGCTGGTCCAACCTGCCCGGCCGCATCGCCGCCGACGCCAGCGCTTTGTATGCCCGGAACCTGACGGCCTTCGTGGGGCTGATGATCAAGGACGGGGTTCTGGCCGTGGATCTGGAGGACGAGATCCTGAAGGCGGCCGTGGTGACGAACGGCGGGGCCGTGGTGCATGAGGGGGTGAGGGGATGATTACAGGCCGTTTGCGCAATGCTCTTTCGATCTTCTCATTGATCGTGATCTTCGGTGGAGCCTTGTTCTGCCTTATCCTGCTGATCTTCGGCTTCATTCAGGACACCTCGGGTCCCGCGTTCGGCAGGGCGCTTACCAATGTCGGTCCGATCTTTTTCGGTAGCGTCATTAATGGCGGAGTCCTGCGACTTCTCATCAGCATTGATGCTCGGTTGGAGCAGAAAGCCTGACCATGGAACACGTCGATCCCACCGTCTTCCGCCTGGCCATCTTCGTCCTGGCCATCTTCGTCGGCTATTATGTCGTCTGGAGCGTGACCCCGGCCCTGCACACGCCGCTGATGGCCGTGACCAATGCGGTGTCCAGCGTCATCATCGTCGGCGGCCTGATCGCGGCGGCGGCCGTGTCGGGCGATGCGACCGGCCCCAGCGCCTGGATCGCCAAGGGCGCGGGGGTGGCGGCCGTGACCCTGGCCAGCGTCAACATCTTCGGCGGCTTCATGGTCACCCGGCGGATGCTGGCCATGTACAAGAAGAAGGAGCGGCCGGCTCCCAAGGGCGCGGCATGATCGATCCCGCGCAGATCGCCATAACCGGTTCATGGATCGCCACCGGCGTCGGCTTCGGCCTGTGGCTGTACGGCTGGTTCGGGACGAAACTGCCGCTGAAGCGTCAGCGGCTGCACGACTGCGGCATCGCCCTGGTCTTCTCGGCCATACTGGTCCGGGTCGTGAGCCAGGAGCGGCCGCTGGGTGTTTTTGAATGGGCCCTGTTCTTCATCGGCCCGTTGTTCATCGCCGCCGCCCTGTGGCGGCTGGCGCGCACGTCTTGAGGGGAGGGGCGTGATGAACGCATCGTTGGCCGCACTGGCCTATCTGGTTTCCGGCGTCCTGTTCATCCTGTCGCTGCGCGGCCTGTCCAGCCCCGAGACCAGCCGCCAGGGCAACACCTTCGGCATGATCGGCATGGCCCTGGCCATCGGCGTGACCCTGCTGACCCTGGGAACCACCGGGGCGCTGGACGCCGTCACCCTGGCCCTGATCGCGGGCGGGGTCATCGTTGGCGGCGGGACCGGCGCCCTGATCGCGCGGCGCGTCGCCATGACCGACATGCCCCAGTTGGTCGCCGCCTTCCACAGTCTGGTCGGCATGGCCGCCTGCCTGGTCGCCATCGGCGCCGTCTATGCGCCCGAGGCCTTCGGAATTCTGTCCGAGGACGGCACGGGTATCAAAACCCTGTCGATCATCGAACTGAGCCTGGGCGTCGCCATCGGGGCCATCACCTTCACCGGCTCGGTCATCGCCTTCGCCAAGCTGAACGGCAACATGAGCGGAGCGCCCATCATCCTGCCGGCGCGGCACCTGATCAATGTCGGCCTGGGTCTGGGCCTGGTCTTCCTGATCGGCATTCTGATCGGCACCGGCGGGGCGGCGACCTGGGCCTTCTGGGGCGTTTTCCTGATCGCCCTGGTGCTGGGCGCGACCCTGATCGTCCCCATCGGCGGCGCCGACATGCCGGTGGTGGTGTCGATGCTGAACTCCTATTCCGGCTGGGCGGCGGCGGCCTTGGGCTTCACGCTGGAGAACATCGCCCTGATCATCACCGGCGCCCTGGTCGGCAGTTCCGGCGCGATCCTGAGCTACATCATGTGCAAGGGCATGAACCGCAGCTTCATCAGCGTGATCCTGGGCGGCTTCGGCGGCGCGGACGCGGCGGCCGGTCCGGCCGGCGCCAAGGAGACCCGGCCCGTCAAACAGGGCTCGGCCGAGGACGCCGCCTTCATCATGAAGAACGCGTCCAAGGTCATCATCGTGCCCGGCTACGGCATGGCCGTGGCCCAGGCCCAGCATGCGCTGCGTGAAATGGCCGACAAGCTGAAGGAGGAGGGGGTCGAGGTGAAATACGCCATCCACCCCGTCGCCGGCCGCATGCCGGGCCATATGAACGTCCTGCTGGCCGAGGCCAACGTCCCCTATGACGAGGTGTTCGAGCTGGAGGACATCAACGCCGAGTTCGCCACCGCCGACGTCGCCTTCGTCATCGGCGCCAACGACGTCACCAACCCCGCCGCCAAGACCGACCCCCAGTCGCCGATCTACGGCATGCCGATCCTGGACGTGGAAAAGGCCGGGACCGTGCTGTTCATCAAGCGCGGCATGGGCTCGGGCTATGCGGGCGTCGAGAACGAGCTGTTCTTCCGCGACAACACCATGATGCTGTTCGCCGACGCCAAGAAGATGGTCGAGGGGATCGTGAAGGCGCTGTGAGGCTCCACTGTCGTCATCCTGGGTAAGAGGCCCAGGATGACGGGTTGAGAGCACAGCTTCATGTCCGCCATCCGGTGAAGCAGGGCAGATGAAGCAAAGGGCGCGCTGCTCATCCTCTCACCAACCGCCGAAACCCCTATCGCCCGAGCTTGACCGGCGCTATCACGCGTCCGTGAACGCGCTGTCCAAACCCGCTCCCGTCGCCCATCGCCGTTTCGAGGCGCTCGATTCCCTGCGCGGGGTGTGCGCCATCCTGGTCGTCATGTTCCACATGCCGGTCGCCAGCCACTGGCGGACCTGGGACTTCATCCAGCACGCCTATCTGTTCGTCGATTATTTCTTCGTCCTGTCGGGCTTCGTCATCGCCCATGCCTATGCCGAGCGGCTGAAGACTGGGGCGGACGCCGGGCGGTTCATGGTGCGGCGGTTCGGGCGGATCTGGCCGATGCACGTGCTGATGCTGGCGGCCTATGTCGGCCTGGAGCTGGCGCGGCTGGCCTTCCATTTCGACGGGGCGGCGCCGTTTACCGGGGACCGGTCGGTGGGGGCCATCTTCACCAATCTGGCCCTGATCCAGGCCTGGCATGTCCATCCGCATCTGACCTGGAACGGCCCGTCGTGGACGCTGAGCGCGGAATGGGCCTGTTATCTGATCTTCGCCGGCCTGGTGCTGGTGGCGCCCAAGCGGTTTCGCTGGATCGGCCTTGTGCTCGCGATCATCGGCGGCGTTCTGGTGGTCAGCTACGCCCGGCGCTGGATGAACACCACCTATGACTTCGCCGTGCCGCGCGCGGTCTACGGCTTCTTCCTGGGCTGCCTGTTACAGGGCCTATGGATGAACATCCCGCGCCTGAAGGGCCTGGCGGCCACGGGGCTGGAGATCGCGGCCGTCGTCGCCGTATGCCTCTTTGTGGCCTGGGCCGAGGGGCCGGTGACGGTGGCCGTCACCCTGGTCTTCGTCGTTTTGGTCTGGGTGTTCGCGGGCGAGGAGGGACGGGTGTCGCGCCTGCTGGATCATCCGGCGCTCGTGACCCTGGGGCGCTGGTCCTTCTCCATCTACATGGTCCACATGTTCATCCTGACCGTGATGCTGATCATCGCGCGCAAGCTGGACTGGATGCCGGGCGGGCGGCGCGTCGATTTTGGCTCGGTCTGGCTGAACGACCTGTTCGCGCTCGGCCTGTTCGGCTTCATCGTCGTGGTCGCGGTCGTGGCGCACAATCGGGTCGAACGCCCGGCCCAGCGCCTGATCGACCGCTGGACCAAGCCCAAGGCGGCCTGAACCCTAGAGGCCGCGTTCAGGCCGCCATCAGCCAGGGCGTTTCCGCCGGGTCCGACCGCGCCTCGTCCCACAGGGCGTCCTCGTCCGAATAGCGGGCGATGGCGGCGGCGGAGATGACGTCCACCACCTGTTCCTCCAGCCGATCCCAGATAACGGCCAGGTCCGACGAGCCGTCGGCCTCGCACGGCACGATCAGATAGCGGTTGGCGTTGACGGCGGTGTTCGGTTGGAAGCGAGCCATTTGAAGATCTCCTGAAGCGGTCGGCCTCTTGTCGATGATGGTGTTATGGCGCACTGTTGCGTCAGAAACGGACGTATCATTTCAGGAGCGGCGGTGAGACACGACAAGGCGGCCATGGTGATCGACCTGGCGCGGCGCATGGCCGCCAGCGCCGAAGGCCTGACCATCGACGAGATGGCGCGCGACATGCGCGTCGGCCGCCGCACCGCCGAACGGATGCGTGACGCCGTCCTCATGCTGTTCCCCCAGGTGGAGGAGGTGTCGGATCCGCCGTCGAAACGCTGGCGCATTCGCGGCGGCCTGTCCGCCTTCGAACAGGCGCCGACCGCGACCGAGATGCTGGAACTGGCCAAGGCGGCCTCGGCCCTGCGCGCCGCCGGCGAACCGGCCCGTGCGGCGGCGCTGGAGGCGCTGGAGCGCAAGCTGAAGGCGGCGATGCGCTCTACGACCCTGAACCGTATGGCCCCGGACCTGGAGGCCCTGGTTCGGGCCGAGACCATCGCCGTTCAGGCCGGCCCGCGCCCGTCGGCGGACGAGGGGTTGCTGACCGCCATTCGCGGGGCGGTGCTGGCGCAGCAGCCACTGGGCTTCACCTATTCCCGACCGGGCGCCGAGCCGCGCAGGCGGACCGTCGCCCCCTGCGGCGTCATGTTCGGCCGGGCCAACTATCTGGTCGCCGCCGACCGCGAGACCGGCCGTATCCAGACCTTCCGCCTGGACCGGATGAGCAGCGTCGCCCCGCAGGACGGGGTGGCGGTTCCGCCCGCCGATTTCGACCTGGGCGTCTTCGCCAGCCAGTCCTTCGGCATCTATCAGGACGAGATCGAGGACGTGGTGCTGCGCATCGCCCCCGAAGGTGCGGCCGAGGCGAAGAGCTGGCGCTGGCACCCGACCCAGTCGTTCGAGGATCAGGCGGATGGCGCCGTCATCGTGCGGTTCCGCGCCTCGGGCATGCGCGAACTGGCCTGGCACCTGTTCACCTGGGGCGAACAGGCCATGATCCTGGCGCCCGAGCGGCTTAAGGCCGTCATGGCCGGGGAACTGGCGGCGGCCGGGCGCGCTCTGGACGCGGCTCGCGGATGACGAAGGCTTAAGGTGACGCTGTCGCCGGCCCTCGCTATCGCAGGCCTGACCTGTTGGAGAACTTCATGCGTCTGAAGACGGCCCTCATATGCGCCGCCCTTGTCGGCTTTTCGACCGTTGCGGCCTGCGCTTCGCCCGCCGTCGTCGCGTCGCAAGACCAGAGCATGGCCGGAGACGGCCGCGTCGACGTGTCGGTCGAACGCAACGGTGATCGCTGGACGGCGGAGTATGTGCTGGATCGTGACGCCCCGGCCTGGGCCTTCTTCCGGTCGGCTCTGCTGCGCGAGAGCCGTCAGCCTTGGCGTCCGGCCTGGTGGCGGGTGGAGACACCGGGCGTCGTGCTGGAGCGGATCGGCGATTACGACGTGCTGCGCTCGACCGACGGCGGCCCTGTGCCGCGCAATGTCCGCATCGCCATGACGCCGCGCCCCGGCGATCTGGAGGCTGAATATGATCCGGCCCTGGTGTTCTCGGACGGGACGGTGGCGCTGTTCTCAGGTCAGTTCGACGTCATCCCGCTGGAGTCCACCGCCGCCGCCCGCGCCCTGCCGCGCGACCTGAACGGCGTCGATGTGCCCGGCGGCCCGGCCAGCGTGACCTGGCGTGACCGCGCCGGCCCGGTGCTGTTCAAGGGCGAGCGCGCGCCCCAGGTCACGGCCGTTGACGCCCAGACCTATGTCCTGTTCGGCGACGCCACGACCCGCCGGGGCGAAGGGATCACCACCGTCATCGATCCCGGTCTGCCGCGCTGGCTGGGCGATGAACTGGCCGGCTTCACACCCCGCGTCATGGCCTATTACGCCCAGCGCCTGGGTCGGGCTCAGGGCGAGGCGCCGACCCTGATGGTCAGCTGGACCGGCCCGACCAGATCCCTGTCCAGCATGGGCGGCAGCGTTCTGCCGGGTCTGATCTCGATGAATTTCGAAGGGGAGGGGGTGCTGGACCCCGACGCCCAGGCCCTCGCCCGCGCCCACTGGTTCATCGGTCACGAAGCGGCGCATTTCTGGCTGGGCTCTCAGGGGCTGAAATACCAGTACGCCCGCGAGGCCTGGATCACCGAGGGCGGGGCCGACCTGATGGCGGTGCGCGCTTTGAAAGCCATCGACCCCGCCTATGACGACCGGGCGGAACTGCAGCGCGAGGTGGACGACTGCGTCACCCTGGCGGCGGGCAAGCCCGTGGCCTCTGCCGGCGACCGGGGCGACAACCGCGCCTATTACGCCTGCGGCGCCGTCTGGGGCCTGGTCATCGAAGCGGCGGAACGACGCGCGGGCGGCGGCGACTTCTTCGACGTGGTCGCCGATTTTCAGCGCCGCGACAATGATGACGGGGTGTTGAGCCGCGACGAATGGCTGGGCGCCCTGACCCGCCTGTCGCGCGACCCCACCCTGGCCAACGACATCTCGACCATGCTGGACCAGGGCGTCGCCAACCCTTCCGCCGTCATCGCCCGCCTGTTCCAGCGCACCGGCGTCGCCTTCCGCCTCGACAACGGCCGGGTGATCCTGATCTGACGGTTTGACGCGGATCAAGGCGGGACGGGGCCGAAGGGCGCATCCAGACTCCGGCAACAAGGAGCACCGCCATGACCTATGCGAGCCTGATGGTCTATGTGGATGACGAGGCCGACAATGTCGCGCGGATCGGTTTCGCGCGCGATCTCGCCGCCATTCACGACGCGACCCTGATCGGGATCTCCGTCAGCGAGCCCGAGCCGCCGCTGGTCGACGCCTATGTCGCCGGGGGAATGGCCGGTGAAATCCTGGCCCTGCGCCGGGACCAGGCCGACGGCGAACTGTCCGCCGCCAAGGCCCGTTTCCTCGAAGCCATGAAGGACACCGGCATAGATCACGAATGGCGGGCGGAGACGGGCTATCCCGCCTCCTGTGTCGCACGCCATGCGCGGGCGGCCGACCTGATTTTGGTGGGGCGTGACGCCGGGCGTCTGCCCTATCGTGCGCCGGACGCGGGCGACCTGATCATTAACATCGGCCGGCCTGTCCTGGTCGCGCCGCCCCGGGCCTCGGCCGCGCCGGTCGACGGGGTCGTCCTGGTGGCGTGGAAGGAAGGGCGCGAGGCTCAGCGCGCCGCCGCCGCCGCCTTGCCGCTGATGAAACAGGCGCGCGAGGTCAAGGTGGTCGAGATCTGCGCCTCGGCCGACGCGGCCGCCGCCGCCGCGCGGGTCGCCGACGTCGCCGCCTGGCTGCGCCGCCACGGCGTCGTCGCCGAAAGCGAGGCCAAGGTGCGCGACGAACGCCCCGCCGGCGACCGCATCCTGGCCCTTGTCGAACAGACCGGCGCCAATCTGATCGTCGCCGGCGCCTGGGGCCATTCCCGAATGCGGGAGTGGGTGCTGGGCGGCGTCACCCAGGCCCTGCTGAACCGCAGCCAGTCCTGGCTGCTGCTGAGCCACTGAGGCTTCAGCGCGCTTCGAGGGCGTGGAAGATGCGGGCGACGACAATCAGGTCCGCATCGACCCGGTATTGGACGACGTAGCCGCTGGCGCCGAAGGGGATGTAGAGGTGGCGTAGACCGTCCAGTTCGATCCCGATCATCGGGGTCTCCGCCAGCTGGCCTATGGACCGGGTGATGGTATGGCCTGCTCGTCGGGCGGCGTTTGGATTGACGCCCCGCAGAAAGCCGATGACCCGTCGGCGATCCTGAATCGCATCAAGCGAAAGCCGTATCTTCAAGCCTTGGCCTTCAACATGGCCTCGATCTCAGCCTCGAAATCCGCCGCCCAGTCCTCGAACTCGATGAACTTGCCGGTGCGGTCGTACTCAGTCAGCCGACGTTTGGCCTCGGTGGTGTCGTAAGGCGTGGCCGGAGGCCAAGGCTCTGGGCTGTCCACGACGAAGGCAGCATCTTTCTCTCGAACTTCGAAGTCGCCGGAGGGGGCGTCACGCCCGCTCGCGAGCGCCTTGTCCAGGACAGCGAGGGCATAGGCCTCGGGCGTTATCCCCGCCGCGCGCGCAGCGGCCTTGAGCCGTTCAAGCGCCGCGTCGGTCAGGGGCAGGGTCAGGACGTGATCGGCCATGACTCAACCATGTCACAACTATGAGTGGTTGTGAACTCACATCGCCGCGAACGGGTACGGGCTGACCGATTTGGACCAGTCGTCCACGGCCAGCGGCCGGTCGATGGGCGCCGCAGCGCGTTCGGCGCAGGGATGGCGGTGGCACAGGCGGCAGGCCGGACCGATGGGCGTGACCTCGGGCCGTTCCAGATCCAGGCCGTGGGCGTAGGCCAGACGGGGGGCGTGGCGCAGTTCGCAGCCCAGGCCGACGGCCAGGTCGTGGGCGTCGCCATAGCCGTCCTGGCCCTGGCGTTCGACCGTGCGGGCGAAGGTGAACCAGCGCCCGCCATCCGGCGTCTCGATGATCTGGGTGATGATCCGGCCCGGCGTACGGAAGGCCGAGTGCAGCCGCCAGCGCGGGCAGGCGCCGCCGAAGCGGGAGAAGGGAAAGGCGCCGGCGGCATAGCGTTTGGAGATATTGCCCGCCTGATCGACCCGCATCAGGAAGAAGGGCACGCCCCGCGCCGTCGGCCGCGACAGGGTGGTCAACCGATGCGCCGCCTGTTCATAGCTGACCCCGAACCGGGCCTGGAGCCGCGCCAGATCATATCCGGTCTCTTCCGCCGTGCGCTGGAAGGCGGCATAGGGCATCAGGATCGCGGCGGCGAGGGTATTGGTCAGGGCCACCTTCAGCAGGGATCGCGTCGGGCCGTCCGGGGCGTTCGCAGCCTGGACCATGGCGTTCAGGGCCGGGCCCTGCTCGGCCAGGGCCAGTTGATAGGCGATGGCGAAGGCGCGCGACGACGGGCCCAGGGCCTCGGACAGCAGCAGGCGGCGGCGGTGCAGATCGTAGCGGCGGGTCCATTCCACCATGACCTCGGCCGGCAGGGTGCGGACGCCCAGATCGTGTTTCGCCGCCAGCCGCTGGCGCGCGGCGGGTTCGAAACCGTCGGCGTGGGCCGGCGCCTCGGCCGCCAGGGCCTCGGCCAGGGCCTCGCCCATCTGGTCCAGTTCGGGGAAGTGGTTGCCGCGCGACTGGATATATTCGCGAACCCATTCGGCCGGGCTGGTGTCCACCAGGCCTTCGCCGTTCTCGGCGGCGGCGCGGGCCCGGGCGCGGCCGTCGTCAAAGGCCTGGTACAGGCGCAGCATGGCGTCCGCGACGCCGGGCGCCTCTTCCAGCAACTGCACCAGTTCGTGACGGGGCAGGGACAGGCCCGCGAACAGAGGGTCGGCCAGAACCTCGCCCAGCCGTGCCTCGTCCGCCGCCCCGCCCTGGTTCAGGCTGCGCAAATCGACGTCATAGGTCTCAGCCAATCGCAGCAGCAGTTGGGCCGAAACGGGCCGCTGATTGCGTTCTATGTGGTTGAGATAGCTGGGCGAAACGCCCAGGTCGGCCGCCATGGCCGTCTGAGTCAGAGCCAGGTCGCGCCGCAGCCGCTTCAGCCGGGCGCCGAGGAAAAGCTTGCGATCGGCGGCGATTTCCATGGTCGGAGAATGTCACATTATGACTGATATGCAAAGTCATGATATGACAAACTGACATCAATACGGGCTTAGACACTGTGTCATTCGTGACTTCAGCGTGTTCTTGTCTCCGAGACGGCGGCTGCGGCCGCGCCATTCAGAGACCGAGTTCGACCATGACCACCTTCGCCGACCTGGTTCCTTCGCCCGCCGGCCGTTTCGACGGCATCGAGCGTCCCTATACCCCTGAGGACGTTCTGCGCCTGCGCGGCTCCGTGCCGATCACCCACACCCTGGCCGAGCGCGGCGCCAACCGTCTGTGGCAGTTGCTGCACGACGAGCCCTTCATCAACGCCTTGGGCGCCGTCACCGGCAACCAGGCCATGCAGATGGTCCGCGCCGGTCTGAAGGCCATCTATCTGTCAGGCTGGCAGGTCGCGGCCGACGCCAACACCGCTTCGGCCATGTATCCGGACCAGTCGCTGTACCCGGCCAACGCCGCGCCGGAACTGTGCCGCCGCATCAACCGCACCCTGCAGCGCGCCGACCAGATCGAGCACGCCGAGGGCGGCGCCAAGCGCGACTGGTTCGCCCCGATCGTCGCCGATGCGGAAGCCGGCTTCGGCGGCCCGCTGAACAGCTTCGAGATCATGAAGGCCTTCATCGAGGCGGGCGCCGCCGGCGTCCACTTCGAGGATCAGCTGGCGTCCGAGAAGAAGTGCGGCCACCTGGGCGGCAAGGTCCTGATCCCGACCCAGGCGCATGAACGCAATCTGGTCGCCGCCCGTCTGGCCGCCGACGTCATGGGCACGCCGACCATCACGGTCGCCCGCACCGACGCCGAAAGCGCCCAGTTGATCACCTCGGACATCGACGAGCGCGATCAGCCCTTCATCGACCGCGAAAACCGCACCCCCGAGGGCTTCTTCCGCCTGAAGGAGGGCACGGGCCTGGATCATTGCATCGCGCGCGGCCTGTCGTACGCGAACATCGCCGACCTGCTGTGGTGGGAGACCTCCCACCCGGATCTGGACGACGCCAAGAAGTTCGCCGAGGCGATCCAGAAGAAGCATCCGGGCAAGCTGATGGCCTACAACTGCTCGCCCTCCTTCAACTGGAAGGCCAAGCTGGACGACGCCACCATCGCCAAGTTCCAGCGCGAGCTGGGGGCCATGGGCTACAAGTTCCAGTTCGTGACCCTGGCCGGCTTCCACGCCTTGAACAACTCGATGTTCGAGCTGGCGGACGGCTATCGCGATCGCGGCATGGCGGCCTATTCCGAACTGCAGCAGCGCGAGTTCGCCAACGAGGCCGCCGGCTACACCGCCACGCGTCACCAGCGCGAAGTCGGCACCGGCTATTTCGATCAGGTCGCCACGGTCATCTCCAACGGCACGTCCTCGACGACGGCGCTGAAGGACTCGACCGAGACGGCCCAGTTCACCCACGCGGCTTAAGGCCCCCTCAGCTCAAGGAAAGGAACCTCCATGGAACCGCTGACCCGAACCGAAGCCATTATCGACTTCTGCCTGGCGCCCCTGGCGCTCGACACAGGCACCGAGGCCGAACGCGAGGTGCGCCGTCGCATGACCCATGTGCTTCGAACCTATCAGGCCAAGGTCGCCAAGCCGATCGCCGTGGACTTCTCGTCCATGCCGTCCCAGGTGATCAACGAGGCCGCGCACGGCTACGAATAGGCCGTCCCGCGCAAGGAAAAGGCCCGCTCCGATCGCTCGGGGCGGGCCTTCGTCCGTCTGAACGGGTTTAGCGCGACGAAGACGGCGAGGTGTTCAGCGAGGCCGTCGGCGACGGCGCGGGCGTCTGCGTCAGGGTGACCGAAACCGGCGAAACCGCGGCGGGGGGCGTGCTGGTTTCTTCGGGATCGCCGACCGTGATCGAGGTCGTGAGCACCGCCTGGGTGGTGCAGGTGGCCAGGTCGCGTGCGACGTGACGGCCCAGGCAGAACATGTCCTCATAGGCGGGGCGCGAGGCGGCCAGGCACTGGAACAGCATCAGTTTGGACATGTTCAGGCAGAATTCGCTGTTCGTCTCGACCACCAGGGCGTCGGTATTGGCCCGGGCCTCGTCGCCGGCGGCCCCGAGAGCGGCCAGGGCGGCGATGGCCAGCGACCGCGTCAGGGCCGGCGTATAGGGCGGCGCCTTGCGCGACGCCTCGACCGACAGGCCCTGGCCGGTGTTGGCGGCCGTGAACAGACGGCTCGATTCATCGCCGGAAGGCAGCATGGTCGCCGCCGACAGGGTCTTGGCGCCCTCCAGCCGAACTTCGCGGTTGGGCACGTGGGTGACGGCCCAGCGACGGCGCGGATCGTTGCGTTCCTGAACCGTATAGGCGTCGGCCTCAACGGCCTCGGCGATGGCGCGCATCGCGACGGCGTCCTTGCCGATGGTGGCGGTGATCAGGCCCGCCGCAGCGTCGGCGCCGGGCAGGGTGGCGGCATAGGCCGGATCGGCGACGATCTGGGCGATCATCTGCTGGCGCTGGACGGGATCGGCGGCGAACTGGCGCACCCCGGCCACGAACTCGGGCGACTGAAGCGCGATGATCGAGCCGTAGGCGATCAGGCCGCGCGACAACTGGGCCGGCTCATACGAGGCGCCCTTGCGGATGGCGGCCTGGATGGATTCGGCGTCCGGGAAGCCGCCCGGCTGGATGGTCTCGGCCTCCCGCAGGAAGGCGACATAGATC
>NZ_JMQR01000021.1:0-36908 GCF_000698025.1 Brevundimonas sp. EAKA
CGATCCACCTCCCCCAAGGGGGGAGGAATGGGGTGACGGAGATCCTCCCCCCTTGGGGGAGGTGGCGCGGCGCAGAGCGCCGTGACGGAGGGGGCGACTCCGGCAGTGATGATGACCCTTGCTGGCTTCTGGAAGAAGACTTCCCTCTCCGACCCTGGTCCGCTGCGCGGACGCCGGGGATGGTCTCTCGCGCAAGCGGGAGAGGGTCCGGGGCGCGGAGCCGGCGTTCTACTGCGTGGTGACCGGCAGAGTGTCCTCGGCCCGGCCGTCGCCCTGGGGCGCGGTGACGCCCAGCACGCGGGCCAGGAAGGGCTGGACATCGACGCTGTCGAGGTCGGTCAGGCGGCGGCCGGGGATGACGCCGGGGCCGTGGGCGATGAACAGGGCCTGCATCTCGGGCGCCTGATTGTCATAGCCGTGGGCGCCGCCGGGCCGCGTGACGGGCCGGTCGCGCGTGGCGGTCAGCCAGCCGGTCTCGACCAGGCAGACGATCCGGGCCACGCGCGGATTCGAGCCATAGACCAGGCGGGCGGGGACATCGGCCTTGTTCCAGCATTCCATGTGCGGATGACGCCCGACCAGCTTCTGCTGCACCTCGGCCTCGCGGCCTGGCGCGGGGTCGGCGGTCAGGACGGCGCCGCCATAACCGATCTGGAGCGCCGCCGGATCGATGATGTCGTCGATCCACACCACCCGGTCGGGCGAGGTGGCGGCCATGCCGTGATCGGACACCAGGACCAGAAGCGTTCGGTCATAGAGTCCCCTCGCCTTCAGACCCTCGACCAAGCGACCGATGGAGGCGTCCACCGAGGTGACGGCTGCGCGGGTCTCGGCCGCATCCGGCCCATGACGGTGACCGGCGCTGTCGACGATGTCGAAATAGAGGGTCTCGAACCTCGGCCGCTGATCGGCGGGCAGGTCCAGCCAGGACAGGATCCGGTCCACCCGGGCGTCGCCCGACATCGACTGGTCGAAGGGCTCCCAACGACTGGGCCGGACACCGTGGATCTCGACCTCGGAGCCCGGCCAGAACATGGTCCCGGTGCGGACGCCCGCCTTTTCGGCCGAGACCCAGATCGGCTCGGCCTGGTCCCAGAAGCCGCTCTCCTTGCTGGCCATGGTGAAGACGCCCAGTTCGGCGTCGGTGAAGCGGTTGCCGACGATCCCGTGGTGGTCCGGGTGCAGGCCCGTCACCAGCGTATAGTGGTTGGGGAAGGTCACGCTGGGAAAGGACGGACGCATCGGCCCGAAGGCGCCGCCGGCGACCAGGCCATCCATGACCGGGGTCGCCCCCCGGCCCAGATAGTCGGGGCGGAAGCCGTCGATGGAAATCAGAATCACCGGGTCCGGACGGTCGGCCTGAGTCGCAACGGCCGAAACGACCGGGGATTGCGTGACCGGCGCGGTCGAGGCCGGCGCCCCGGCGCAGGACGCAACCGCCAGTGCGGCGACGAGCGCCAGGCCGGAAACCAGGAAGCGGGACATGGGCGAACTCCGAAGCGACATGGAACCATTGCCTAAACTTAATGGACGACAACCGCGCGACGGCTTGTCGGAACGGTGTTCGCGGGCCAAGCTCGCCTCATGGAAACCGTCATCGAAATCCGCGGCCTGACCAAGACCTATGGGACGGTGAAGGCCCTGGACGGCCTGACCCTGTCGATCCCGCGCGGCGGGGTCTATGGCATTCTGGGGCCGAACGGCGCCGGCAAGTCGACCCTGTTCCGCACCCTGCTGGGCCTGATCCGCCCGACCGCGGGCGAGGCCACGGTCATGGGCGGGCGGATCGGCGATCCGGCGGCGACGCGGCGCATGGGCGCGATGATCGAAACCCCGCGCTTTCCCCCCTTCATGACGGCGCGCCAGGTGCTGGTCTGGCTGAGCTACGCCCACGGCGGCGTGCCGACCGCCGAGATCGAGGCCTGGCTGAAGCGGGTCGGCCTGGCCGAGGCGGCGGACCGGCGGGTGCGCGGCTTCTCGGTCGGCATGCTGCAGCGGCTGGGCGTGGCGGCGGCCCTGATGACCAGGCCCGACCTGGTCATCCTGGATGAACCGACCAGCGGCATGGATCCGCCCGGCATCCAGGAGATGCGGGCCCTGATCCGCAGCCTGGCCGACGACGACGGCGTGACCGTCATCCTGGCCAGCCACCAGTTGCAGGAGGTCCAGCGCGTCTGCGACCGCGTCGCCATCTTCAACAAGGGCAAGGTGATCACCGAGGGTCGGGTCTCGGACCTGACCGCCTCGGGCGAGCGGCTGCGCCTGTCGGTCACGCCCCTGGCCAGGGCCCTGGGCGTGCTGGGCGACCGGGCGACGCTGGACGGCGACGCCCTGATCGCCGCCGTGCCGCGCGCCGAGGCGGCGGCGACGATCCGCGCCCTGGTCGAGGCCGGGGTCGAGATCGAGGAGGCCCGCTGGATCGGCGCCGACCTGGAAGACGTCTTCATGAGCGAGACCGGCTGGACCGGGGTGCAGGGCGCGCCTGTGAAGGGGACCGATCATGCTGGTTGATGCGCTGAAATCCGAGGCCTATCGCGTCTCGCGGAACCGGACGGCGGTCTTCTGCAGCGTCCTGCTGACGCCGCTGCTGTTCATCATCGGCGGCGTGGCCTTCCACATCATCACCAAGACCAAGGGCGACACCCTGGCGGCCAAGGCCAGTCTGCCCGCCGAGATGGGAAATCAGCCGGTCAATCTGGCGGACGCCCTGGGCTTCACGGCCACCTACGGCGCGAACGGCGTGCTGCTGGCCTTCATGCTGCTGGCGGCGGCGACCGTCTACGCCGGCGATTATCGCTGGGAGACCTGGCGTCTGATCAGCGCCCGCAACGGTCGACCCTGGCTGATCCTGGGCAAGATCGGGGTGATGAAGGCCCTGGCCATGATCGCCATGCTGGCCATGCTGATGGCCGCCTTCGTCTTCTTCATCTCCCAGGCGGTGGTGACCGGGCGGCCGATGGCGTTCGACCTGACCGATTTCGACCTGGGCCGGTTCCTGCTGCTGTGGCTGTTGTCCCTCATCCGCATCGTCCAGTACGGCCTGATCGCCCTGCTGGCGGCGGTGGTCAGTCGCTCGCTGCTGGCGGCCCTGTTCGTGCCCTGGGCCCTGGGCTTCGCCCAGTCCATCCTCGGAGGACCGCTGATGCCCGTGATCGGCTGGGCGCCGACCGACTGGGCCGCCCAGCTGCTTCTGCCCGGCCTGGCCTATGACACGCTGAAGGCCGCCGTCTCTCCCGGCCCCATGCCCATGCCCGAAGGCGCGGTCATGAAGGCGATCGTCAGCCTGACCCTGTGGTGCGTCGTGCCGGTCGCGGCCTCTATCGCCTGGTTCCAGCGTCAGGATCTGTCGAAGGAATAGGCGGCGGGGGGCTGCGCGCGCCTTCCACCACCAGCCAGTCGCGGAAGGCGTCCACAGCGGCGTCCCGGCGGCCCTCGGGGCGCAGGAAGGCGAACCAGGACGGACGTTCGACGAAGCCGAAGGGGGCCGCCAGCCGCCCCGCCACGACGTCCGGCGCCACGAAGGCCCAGGGCGCGATGGCGACGCCCATTCCCGACACGGCGGCCTCGACCATCGAATGGTTATGGGCGAACTCGCGCTCCACCCTGGCCGGGGGCAGGTCCAGGCCCACCAGGGCGGCCCAGGCCGGCCAGGCGCGACGGAAGGTGGCCGAACGCAGACGCGGGGCGCCGGCGACGGCCGCCAGGGTCGGCAGCCGTGCCATCACCTCAGGGGCCCCGACCGGTCCCTGATGCTGGGGCAGAAAACGTGTCGCCTGGGCGCGCGGATGAACCTCGTCCGGCTCGACGATGCGGATGGCGCCGTCGAACCGGTCCCGCCGATAATCGACCCGCTGGTAGGATTCCGACAACCGCACCCGCACCTCGGGATGGGCCTCCAGAAACCCCGGCAGGCGGGGGATCAGCCATTTCAGCGCGAAGGTGCCCAGGCAGGAGATCTCGATCTCCCGCGCGGCGCCGTGGCGGGTCGCCTGGACCGCGTCGGCTATGGCGCCGAAAGCCGGGGTCAGCCGCTCGGCCAACTGCGATCCCGCCTCGGTCAGGACCAGGGCGTGACGCGGACCCGACACCAGCACCACGCCCAGCGAGGCCTGCAAGGCCGCGATCTGGCGACTGACCGCGCCATGGGTGACGCAAAGCTCGGCGGCGGCGCGGGTCATGCTGCCGTGGCGGGCGAAGGCCTCAAAGGTGCGCAGGGCGTTCATCGGCGGCGGCGCGGCGGGCTTCATGTGACTTCCCCTCACAGACCCCTGCCCGCTTAATCGATTTCGGGCTCCAGGGAAATCGGCTCCAACCCGGCCCATGCCTCAGTTGGACCCGCCGCCGCGCCCGCCCCGCCGCACCCGCCTGGACAAGTTGGTCTACGGCCTGTGCGTTCTGCTCATATGGATCCTGGCCCTGGGCGAGGCCTTCACCGGCTAGAACCGCTTCTCCATGAAGACGTCGGCGCGGGCGTAGGGGGTCGGGCGGGGCGACTGGTGGATGAAGCCGAAACTTTCATACAGGGCGATGGCCGGCTTCAGGGCGCTGTTGGTCTCGAGGTACAGATGCGTCGCCTCCGCCTCGCGGGCCGCCGCTTCACAGGCCTCCAGCAGACGCCGCGCCAGGCCCAGGCCGCGGGCGGGCGGCGTCACCGTCATCTTCGACACTTCGAAGCCGTCGGGGATGCGGATCAGGGCGCAGCAGCCGACCGCCTCCCCGTCCCGTTCGGCGATGAAGATCCGCCCGCCGCCGACGATGAAGACGCCGTGCGGATCGTCTATGGAGCGCCGGTCCTTGGCCTCGATGGCGAAGCCGCCCTCGGCCAGCCAGGCCTCGTTCAGCCGGGCCCAGGCGGCGGCGTGGTCGGGGCGGTAATCGACGATGGCGACGGACATCCACGCCTCTTGCCCCATGTCCGCTCAAAGCAAAAGGGCGGCCGGATTGCTCCGGCCGCCCTTTCGAACATCAGTCTCGTCAGAGACGAAAGGCTCAGGCCTCGTCGTCGCCTTCGAAGGCCAGGACCGGACCGGAGTCCTTGCCCTTGGCTTCGACGTCGCGATCGACGAACTCGATCACGGCCATCGGGGCGTTGTCGCCGTGGCGGAAGCCCGCCTTCATGATGCGGATATAGCCGCCGTTACGCTCGCTGTAGCGCGGGCCGAGCGTTTCGAACAGCTTGCCGACTTGCGGCACGTCGCGAACCTGGCTGATGGCCTGACGACGGGCGTGCAGATCGCCCTTCTTGGCCAGGGTGACCAGCTTCTCGACGAAGGGACGCAGTTCCTTCGCCTTGGGCAGGGTCGTGGTGATTTGCTCGTGCTTGATCAGCGAGGCGGCCATGTTCGCGAACATGGCGGTGCGGTGGCTGGTCGTGCGACCGAGTTTACGATGGGCGGCGCCGTGGCGCATCTGGGTCTCTCCTACTCCGGAACCGGTATCCCAACAGGGACCTGGAACCGTAATCTTCTAACCGCCCCGGCATTCTCCCGAGGGAGACGGGCGGAGGGTTGAACTTAGATCTGGTCGTCGAACTTCTTGGCCAGATCTTCGATGTTTTCGGGCGGCCAGTTCGGCACGTCCATGCCGAGGCTGAGGCCCATCGTCGCGAGAACTTCCTTGATCTCGTTCAGCGACTTACGGCCGAAGTTCGGGGTGCGAAGCATTTCGCCCTCGGTCTTCTGGATCAGGTCGCCGATGTAGACGATGTTGTCGTTCTTCAGGCAGTTGGCCGAACGGACCGACAGCTCCAGCTCGTCCACCTTCTTCAGCAGGGCCGGGTTGAAGGGCAGGTCGGGCTTGCCGTCCGACTGCTCGACAGCCTTCTTGGGCTCTTCGAAGGTGATGAAGATCTGCAGTTGGTCTTGCAGGATGCGCGCGGCGTAGGCCACGGCGTCAACCGGCGTGACCGCGCCATTGGTTTCGACTTCCAGCAGCAGCTTGTCGTAATCCAGCGACTGGCCCTGACGGGTCGGCTCGACGCGATAGGCGACGCGCTTGACCGGCGAATACAGGGCGTCGACGGCGATCAGGCCGATCGGCGCATCTTCCGGACGGTTCAGCTCGGCGGCGACGTAGCCCTTGCCGTTCTGGACGGTCAGTTCCATGCGGACCGACGCGCCGTCGTCCAGGGTGCAGATGACGTGATCGGGGTTCAGGACCTCGATGTCCGCCGACACGTCGATCTGGCCGGCCGTCACGGCGCCGGGACCCGTGGCGCGCAGGGTCATGCGCTTGGGGCCTTCGGCGTGCATGCGCAGCGCCAGTTGCTTGATGTTCAGGACGATGTCGACCACGTCTTCCCGAACGCCTTCCAGCGACGAGAATTCATGAACGACGCCGTCGATCTGGATGGCGGTGACGGCCGCGCCTTGCAGCGAGGACAGCAGAACGCGACGGAGCGCGTTGCCGAGCGTCACGCCGAAGCCACGTTCGAGAGGTTCGGCCACCAGGCGCGCCTTGCGCTGGGCGTCGGAACCGATCTCGATCTGCGGCTTCTCGGGACGGATCAGCTCTTGCCAGTTTCTTTCGATCATTTTGTCCCTCGAACGGGTTTCGTAGACTCCGGCCTTGTCGACGAGGCCATGGTGGAGCCGACGGAGATGGGGGTGCTTTAGGCGGTGTCGCTTAGACGCGACGACGCTTGGGCGGACGGCAACCGTTGTGCGGCATCGGCGTGACGTCGCGGATGGTGGTGATCGTCAGACCGACCGACTGCAGCGCGCGCAGGGCCGATTCACGGCCAGAACCCGGACCCGAGACGTTCACTTCCAGCGTCTTCACGCCGTGTTCCTGCGCCTTCTTGCCGGCGTCTTCAGCGGCCATCTGAGCCGCATACGGGGTCGACTTACGCGAGCCCTTGAAGCCCATGTGACCGGCCGACGACCAGGAAATCGCATTTCCCTGCGCGTCGGTGATGGTCACCATGGTGTTGTTGAAGCTGGCGTTCACGTGGGCGACGCCCGAGGTGATGTTCTTGCGCTCGCGCTTCTTTACGCGACCCGGTTCCTTGGCCATGTGTCTGTCTTACTTCTTCTTGCCGGCGATCGGCTTGGCGGGACCCTTGCGGGTGCGGGCGTTGGTGTGCGTGCGCTGACCACGGACCGGCAGGCCCTTGCGGTGACGCAGGCCGCGGTAGCAGGCCAGGTCCATCAGACGCTTGATGTTCATCGACGTCTCGCGGCGCAGGTCGCCCTCGACCGTATGATCCTTGTCGATCGTTTCACGGATCGACAGGACTTCGGCGTCCGTCAGCTGGTTCACCCGGCGAGCCGGCTCGATGCCGACCTTCTCGGTGATGTCCTTGGCGGCGGCGGGGCCGATGCCATGGATGTACTGAAGCGCGATTTCAACGCGCTTGTTGGTCGGGATGTTGACGCCAGCAATACGGGCCACGAAATTCTCCAGATACGCGTTAGTCAGACGCAACAAACGCTCCGGTTAACAAACCAGGAGCGTGGCGCCCTTCGCGGGAAGGCGCCCTTATACAGATGATTCACATCGCGTCAACGCCTGGGTGGATCGAAGACAAGCGAAGGCCGCTGCGACTTGAATGCCCGGCGTGCGTGCGGACGTCAACGCGGCCGATTGCCGAAGTCGATTCCCACCACCAGCCTCTGGCCCTCCACCGGACGGCCGCCCTCTGTCGGGGGCAGGACGCGGAACTGATCGACCAGGCGCAGGGCCGCCTCGCCGAAGCCCAGACCCGCCGGCGTCTCGCTGATCACCCGGCAGTCTTCCAGCCGCTGGTCCAGGCGAACGACACAGGACAGGGCCGCATTGCCGTATCGGCTGCGCGCCGCCCGGGGGTGGTTGGCGCGGATTTCCGACACGGGCGGAGAGCGGAGCACCCGCGCCCGGGTGGAGCCGGCGCCCGGCCCTGAGCCCGATCCTACCCCGGATCCGCTGCCGCTCCCCTGCCCCCCCTGGCCAAAACCGGCCGCCGGCGAAGCCGCGGGCGCGACGCCGACGCCCGCGGCCGGCTCAGGCGCCTGTTTGGGCGGGGCGGGCAGTTCGACAGGACGTGGCTGCTTCAGCGGCGGGGGCGTGTGGATGCGCGACGGCGCGGCTGGGGCGCCTCCCCCGATCTCCGGCGCAGGCGGCTCAAGCGAGATCGGCGGCGGCGGCTCATAGAGCAGGACTTCGACCGGGCGGGGCTGCGTCCCCAAGGTCTCCGGCGCCCTGCCCTTCACCTGGCCCAGCAGCAGGGCGAGGCCCAGCTCGGCGCCGGCCACTCCGACGAAAACGACGAAGGCGCGCCAGCGTCTGCGGGCGCGCCTTCTTTCATGAGGGGTCTTGGCGTCAGGCATCGGTCGTCTAACGCCCGACGCCCGGTTTGGTCACGCCAGAGCTTCGTCGATCGCCTTGGCGACGGAGTCGATGGAGCCCATGCCGTCCGCTTCGGTCAGCTTGCCCTGGGCTTCATAATAGGGAAGCAGCGGGGCGGTGTTGCGGTTGTAGGCGTCCAGACGCACCACGAAGGTGTCGGGATTGTCGTCAGGACGGCCCTGTTCGGCATAGCGTTTGGCGATCCGCTCCAGCAGGGCGGAATCATCGACCTTCAGCCGCACCACGGCGTCGATCTGGGCGCCGCGCTTGGCCAGCATGGCGTCCAGGGCCTCGGCCTGGGCCACGGTGCGGGGGAAGCCGTCGAAGATGGCGCCGCCGGCGGCCTCGGCCTCGGGCAGGCGATCCTCGATCAGGGCGATGACGATCTCGTCCGTCACCAGATCGCCGCGCGCCAGCACGTCCTTGACCTTGAGCCCCAGTTCCGAGCCCGAGGCGATGGCGGCCCGCAGCATGTCGCCGGTCGAGAGCTGGACCATGCCCCGCTCTTCGACCAGCCGCTTGGCCTGTGTCCCCTTGCCCGCCGCCGGCGGTCCGAACAGGATCAAGTTCACGCGTAGGCCCTCCCCAGGCTTCTTGTAGTCAACTCAGCGCCGCACCGGAGTGGGCGCGCCACGACCGCCGCGACCGCGCAGCTTGGCCTTCTTGATCAGGCCCTCGTACTGGTGCGCCAGCAGTTGGGACTGGATCTGGGCCACAGTGTCCATCGTGACCGACACGACAATCAAGATAGACGTTCCGCCGAAGTAGAGGCTGTTGCCCATCTGGGCGACCAGGAACTCGGGCAGCAGACAGACGGCGGTGATATAGGCCGCGCCGATCACCGTCAGACGGGTCAGGACATAGTCCAGATACTCTGCCGTGCGCTTGCCCGGACGGATGCCCGGCAGGAAGCCGCCATATTTGCGCAGGTTCTCGGCCGTGTCCTCCGGGTTGAAGGTGATCGAGGTGTAGAAGAAGCAGAAGAAGATGATCAGGGCCGCGTACAGGGCCATGAACAGCGGCTGGCCGTGCGTCAGCTGCGACGTGACCAGCGGCAGCCAGCCCAGATAGTCGGGCAGGTCCGCATTGGCGGTCAGGCTGGCCACCGTGGTCGGCAGCATCAGCAGGGACGAGGCGAAGATCGGCGGGATGACCCCGGCGGTGTTGACCTTCAGCGGCAGGAACGAGCGTTCGCCACCGGCCATCCGGTTGCCTTCCTGGCGCTTCGGATACTGGATCAACAGACGGCGCTGGGCGCGTTCCATGAAGACGATGAAGACCACGGTCGCCACGGCCAGAACGGCGATGAACAACAGGGCGAAGGCGGACATCTGACCCTGCTGGGCCAGGCCCAGCATGCGGGCGATGGTGGACGGCAGGACCGCCACGATGCCGGCGAAGATGATCAGCGAGATGCCGTTGCCGACGCCGCGCGCCGTCACCTGCTCACCCAGCCACATCAGGAACATGGTGCCGCCCGTCAGGGTCACGACGGTCGAGACCAGGAAGAAGATCCCCGGATTGTCGACCAGGCCGGGCTGGGCGTTCAGGCCCGCGGCGATGCCGAGGGACTGGGCCAGGGCCAGGAACACCGTCAGATAACGGGTGTACTGGTTCAGCTGCTTGCGGCCGCTCTCGCCGCCTTCCTTCTTCAGCTTTTCCCAGGGCGGATACACGGTGCCCATCAGCTGCACGATGATCGACGCCGAGATATAGGGCGCGACGTTCAGCGCGAAGATGGCCATCCGCTCGACCGCGCCGCCCGAGAACATGTTGAACATGTCCAGGATGCCGCGCTGACCCGAAGGGTCTTGGAAGAACTGCAGGAAGGCCTGCGAATTGATGCCCGGGATCGGAACGTAAGTCCCGATGCGATAAACCAGCAGCGCGCCCAGCGTGAACAGCAGGCGCTTGTGCAGCTCGGTCGCTTTCGCGAACGAGCCCATGTTCATATTGGCGGCGAGTTGTTCTGCGGCCGAAGCCATTATGCGTCCCCACGACTGACTGAGTCGTCAGATAGGCGGAAAGCGGCCCTCATGCGAGGGCCGCTTCCGTTGTTTCGTCGTCGCAGGTGTAATCAGGCCACGGCCTAGTCCAGCCGCGACGACGCGTTTGCTTTAAGCCTTGGCCGCGGCGCGCTTGGTGCGGGCCGAGATCTTGTTCTCGTCGCCGCGCGGGGCCTTCGGAGCCGGAGCCTTGCCCTTGGCGGCGTTGCGCTTCTCGACGCGCGCAGCGGCCTTGGCTTCGGCTTCGATACGTTGTTCCAGCACGGTGCCGCCAGCGGCTTCGATGGCCTTCTTGGCGCCGGCGGTGGCCGACCAGACGACCAGGTTCAGGGCTTGCTTGACTTCACCGGTGCCGAGCAGACGCACGCCGTCCTTCACGCGACGGATCACGCCGGCGGCGACCAGGGCGTCGCCCTTCAGTTCCGACTTGGCGTCCAGCTTGCCGGCGTCGATGGCGTCTTGCAGGCGCCACAGGTTCACTTCGGCCAGCTTCAGGGCGTTCGGGTTGTTGAAGCCGCGCTTGGGCATACGCATGTACAGCGGCATCTGGCCGCCTTCGAAGCCCAGCAGGCTGACGCCGGTACGCGACTTCTGACCCTTGACGCCGCGGCCCGAGGTCTTGCCCTTGCCCGAACCGGGGCCACGGCCGACACGCATGCGCTTCTTGTGCGCGCCTTCGTTGTCGCGGATTTCGTTCAGTTTCATATGCCTGATCCTTTCGGGTGCTAGCGCCCGGACATCGTCCGGACTCGGCGTTCAAAGTCTATCGTCTCCCTCCCCCTCGGGGGAGGGCGGTCGGCGGAGCCGACCGGGTGGGAAGGGCTCGGCGAGCCCGTCCCGGATATCTCAAGGTCGGGCGCTATAGCGGCTCCCCGAACAGCAGTAAAGGCGACTCTTGCGAGCCGCCCCCACCTGGTCGCTTGCGCGACCTGCCCTCCCCCGAGGGGGAGGGAGAGTCTTTCGTCTTACTTTTCGACGATCTCGGTCAGGTGGGCGACCTTGGCGATCATTCCACGAACCGAAGGCGTGTCCACGAGGGTCGATTCGCGACCCAGGCGGTTCAGACCCAGGCCCACCAGGGTGGCGCGCTGGTCGTTCTTGCGGCGGATCGGCGAACCGGTCTGCTTGACGGTGACGGTCTTTTGCTCGGCCATGATTAGGACTCCACAGCTTCGGGCGCCGAGGCGCCGTCGTTGCGACGGCCCATCAGATCCGCGACCTTCTTGCCGCGCTTGGACGCGACCTGACGGGGCGAGGACTGGACCTTCAGCGCTTCGAACGTCGCGCGGATCATGTTGTAGGGGTTCGACGAGCCGGTCGACTTGCCCACGACGTCCTGGACGCCGAGGGTTTCGAGCACGGCGCGCATCGGACCGCCCGCGATGACGCCGGTCCCGGGAGGGGCGGCGCGCATCATGATCTTGCCGGCGCCCCAACGGCCGTTGCCGTCGTGATGCAGGGTGCGGTTCTCGCGAAGCGGAACGCGGATCATGGTCTTCTTGGCTTCTTCGGTCGCCTTGCGGATGGCTTCCGGCACTTCACGCGCCTTGCCGTGACCGAAACCGACGCGGCCCTTGCCGTCGCCGACGACCATCAGGGCGGCGAAGGAGAACCGACGGCCGCCTTTGACGGTGGCCGCAACGCGGTTGATGTGAACCAGCTTCTCGACGATGTCCGAATCCGGACCGTCGACAGCGGGACCGTTGCGATTGTCACGACGGTTGCGATCGTTACCGCCGCCGCCGCGCTGGGGTTGATGCGCCATGCTTCGCGTCCCTTAGAAGTTCAGGCCGGCTTCGCGCGCGGCTTCCGCCAGCGCCTTGACCCGGCCGTGATAGATGTACTCGCCACGGTCGAAGACGACGTCCTTGACGCCCTTCTCGATGGCGCGTTCGGCGATCAGTTTGCCGATCGCTGCGGCTGCGGCCGTGTCCGAACCGCGCTTGCCCTTGCCGCCTTCCAGCGACGAGGCCGCAACGACGGTCACGCCCTGGGCGTCGTCGATGATCTGGGCCGAGATGTTCTTGTCCGAACGGTACACCGACAGGCGCAGACGGCCGTTGGCGACGGCCTTCAGGCGGCGACGGGTGCGCTCCGAGCGGCGCTTGGCTTGTTGTCGAAGAGAAAGAGCCATGACTTACTTCTTCTTGCCTTCCTTGCGACGGACCTTCTCGCCCGCGTAACGGACGCCCTTGCCCTTGTAGGGCTCCGGCGGACGCAGCTTGCGGATGACCGAGGCGATCTGACCGACGGCCTGCTTGTCCGAACCCAAGATCTTGATCTCGGTTTGCTTCGGAACAGCGAAGCTGACGCCGGCCGGGGGATCGATGTCGACTTCGTGCGAGAAGCCGAGCTGCAGCGACAGGGCGTTGCCCTTCATCGCGGCGCGGTAACCGACGCCGACCAGCTCAAGCGACTTCTCGAAGCCGGTGGTGACGCCGACGACCATGTTGTCGACCAGCGTGCGCGACAGGCCCCACATCGCGCGACCGCGTTGCGTGTCCGACCGCAGGCCCAGCGACAGTTCGTCGCCTTCCCGGGTGACTTCGATTTCCTCGGCGACGGTCCAGGAGCTCTCGCCCTTGGGGCCCTTCACGGAGACGGTCTGACCGTCGAGCGTGACAGTCACGCCCTTCGGCACAGCGATGGTTTTCTTGCCAATACGGGACATATCAGTAGACCCTGCAGAGGACTTCGCCGCCGACGTTGGCGTCGCGGGCAGAAGCGTCGGACATGACGCCCTTCGAAGTCGAGAGGATCGAGATGCCGAGGCCGTTCTTGACGGGCTTCAGATCGCCGATCGCCGAATAGACGCGGCGGCCCGGCTTGGACACGCGCGCGATCTCGGCGATGACGGGCTGGCCGTCGAAGTACTTCAGCTCGATCTCGAACTGCGGAAACTCACCCGGGTTCTGAACCAGGTTGTAGCCGCGGATGTAGCCTTCGTCCTGCAGCACGTCGAGGACGCGCTGACGCAGACGGGAAGCGGGGGTCAGCACCTTGGAACGCTTGCGGGTCGCCGCGTTCTTGATGCGAGCGATCATGTCGCTCAGGGGATCGTTGATCATCATGTCTGTTCGCTCCCCTTACCAGCTGGACTTGGTCAGGCCAGGGATCTGGCCCTGGTTGCCGAGTTCGCGCAGCGCAATCCGGCTCATCTTGAGCTTGCGATAGAACGCACGCGGACGACCGGTCACTTCGCAACGGTTGCGAATACGGGTCGGCGCGGAGTTGCGCGGCAGTTCAGCCAGCTTCAGGCGCGCGTCGAAACGCTCCTCAAGCGGCAGGTTTTCGTCGTTGGCGGTCGCCTTCAGGGCGGCCCGCTTCGCGGCATACTTCGCAACCAGGGCCTTGACGGCTTCGTTGCGGTTTACGGCGCTCTTCTTAGCCATTGTTCTCTTCCCTTCCCGCTCAGTTCTTCACGAACGGGAACTTGAACTCGGTGAGGAGAGCCTTGGCTTCCTCATCGGTCTTGGCCGTGGTGCAGACGATGATGTCCATGCCCCACATCTGGTCGATCTGGTCGTAGTTGATTTCCGGGAACACGATGTGTTCCTTCAGACCGGTGGCGTAGTTGCCGCGACCGTCAAACGACGTGCCCTTCAGACCACGGAAATCCTTCACGCGCGGCAGCGCGATCGTGATGAACCGGTCCAGGAACTCGTACATCTGGTCGCCGCGCAGGGTGACCTTGCCGCCGATGACCATGCCCTCGCGCAGCTTGAAGCCGGCGATGGAGTTACGGGCCTTGGTGGCGACGGCCTTCTGACCGGCGATGGCCGTCAGATCCTTGAGGGCGGCGTTCGCCTTCTTGGAGTCCGCGACGGCTTCGCCGATGCCCATGTTCAGGACGATCTTGTCCAGCTTGGGCACCTGCATTTCGTTCGTGTAGCCGAACTTTTCCTTCAGCACCTGGCGGATGCGCGCCTGGTACTCGCCCTTGAGGCGCGGGGTGTACTTCTCGGTAGCCATCAGATGACGTCTCCCGTCGTCTTGGCGATGCGGACCTTGGTGTCCCCATCGATCTTGAAGCCGACGCGGGTCGCCTTGCCGTTGGCGTCGGCGATCGCGACGTTCGACAGGTGAAGCGAGGCTTCCTTGTTCTTGATGCCGCCCTGCGGGTCAGCCTGGCTCGGGCGCGTGTGGCGCTGAACCATGTTGACGCCTTCAACCAGGACGCGGTTTTCGGTGGGCAGGACCTTCAGCACGTTGCCCGTGCGGCCCTTGTCCTTGCCGGTGAGGACGACGACGCGGTCGCCCTTTTTGATCTTGGCGGCCATGTTACAGGACCTCCGGAGCCAGCGAGATGATCTTCATGTGGTTCTTGGCGCGCAGTTCGCGGGGAACCGGGCCGAAGATCCGCGTGCCGACAGGCTCGTTCTGCTTGTTGACGATGACGGCGGCCGACTTGTCAAAACGGATGACCGAGCCGTCCTTGCGTTGGATGTCCTTGGCGGTGCGCACGACGATGGCGCGAACAACGTCGCCCTTCTTCACGCGGCCACGCGGGATGGCTTCCTTCACGGAGGCGACGATTGTGTCGCCGATCGAGGCGTAGCGGCGCTTGGAGCCGCCCAACACCTTGATGCACATGACCCGGCGGGCGCCCGAATTATCGGCCACTTCCAGGTTAGTTTGCATCTGGATCATAAGATCAGATCCTTCTGATTACGAGGCGGAGGCGTTGGAAAGGACTTCCCAGCGCTTCAACTTGGACTTCGGGGCGCACTCGACGATGCGAGCGATGTCGCCGACTTTGAGCGCGTTGGCTTCGTCGTGCGCGTGATACTTCTTCGAAAGACGAACGATCTTCTTCAGAACAGGGTGAAGCAGCGTGCGCTCCACCTTCACGACGACGGTCTTTTCGCCCTTGTCGGACACGACCACGCCTTCGAGAATTCGCTTGGGCATATTCGTTTCCTTACGAGGCCGCACGCTTCTCGCGCAGAAGCGTCGAGATGCGGGCGATGTCTTTGCGCACTTCACCCACGCGGTGGGTTTTTTCCATTTGGCCGGTGGCCGCCTGGAAACGCAGGTTGAACTGTTCCTTCTTGAGCTTCAGCAGCTCGTCGGACAGTTGGTCGGTCGTTTGCGACCGCAGATCGGCGATCTTGGTCATTAGGCGGCTACCTCGACATGGGCGACGCCGGCGTCGATACGGGTCACGACCTTGGTGCGGACCGGCAGCTTGGCGGCGCCGAGACGGAGCGCTTCACGGGCCACTTCGTCCGTCACGCCGTCGATTTCAAACAGGATGCGGCCGGGGTGGCAACGCGCGGCCCAGTGGTCCACGGCGCCCTTGCCCTTACCCATCCGGACTTCGGCCGGCTTGCCCGTGACGGGCAGGTCGGGGAAGACGCGGATCCAGACGCGGCCCTGGCGCTTCATCTGGCGGGTGATCGCGCGGCGAGCCGCTTCGATCTGACGCGCAGTGATGCGTTCCGGCTCCAGCGTCTTCAGGCCGTACGACCCGAAGTTCAGCGAGAAGCCGCCCTTGGCCGAGCCGTGGATGCGGCCCTTGAAGGCCTTGCGGTACTTGGTCTTCTTCGGTTGCAACATGACTTAGTTCTCACGTCCCCGGTCGCGACGCGGACCGCGGTCGCCACGGGGGCCGCCGCGTTCGCGGCCTTCGTTCGAGGACGGACCCGACGCTTCCTGGGCCCAACGCTTGTCCTGGGCCATCGGATCGTGCTCGAGCACTTCACCCTTAAACACCCAGACCTTCACGCCGATGATGCCGTAGGTCGTCTTGGCTTCGTAGAAGCCGTAGTCGATGTCGGCGCGCAGGGTGTGAAGCGGCACGCGACCTTCGCGATACCATTCCATCCGCGCGATTTCCGCACCGCCCAGACGACCCGAGACGTTCATCCGGATGCCCTTGGCGCCCAGACGCATGGCCGACTGCATCGAGCGCTTCATGGCGCGGCGGAAGGCCACGCGACGCTCGAGCTGCTGGGCGATGTTCTCGGCGATCAGCTGCGCATCGGTTTCCGGCTTGCGGACTTCGATGATGTTCAGGTGAACTTCACCTTCGGTCTGGGCCGAGATGTCCTTGCGGAGCTTCTCGATGTCAGCGCCCTTCTTACCGATCACGACGCCCGGACGGGCGGCGTAGATGGTGATGCGGCACTTCTTGTGCGGGCGCTCGATGATGATGCGCGACACGCCGGCGGCGGCCAGACGTTCCCGCAGCCACTCGCGCAGCTTCAGGTCCTGGTGCAGCAGGCGGGAATAGTCGGCGCCGGCGGCGAACCAACGGCTGTCCCACGTACGGTTCACGCCGAGGCGCAGACCGATCGGATTGATTTTCTGACCCATCAGGCGGCCTCGCCGGCTTCACGGACCACGATGGTGATCTCGCTGAACGGTTTCAGGATGCGCGACGAACGGCCGCGAGCACGGCTCGCGAAACGCTTCATCACCAGGTTCTTGCCCACGAAGGCCTCGGCGACGACCAGGTTGTCGATGTCGAGGTTGTGGTTGTTCTCAGCGTTCGAGATCGCCGAATACAGGACCTTGCGGACGTCGGTCGCGATACGCTTACGGCTGAATTCCAGCTCGTTCAGCGCCTTCTGAACCGGCATGCCGCGGATCGATGCGGCGACCAGGTTCAGCTTTTGCGGGCTGATGCGCACGTTGACCAGCTTGGCGCGGGCCTCGGTCGGGGCGACCCGACGAATGTTCTTGGTCTGGGCCATCAGTTACTTCCTTTTGGCCTTCTTGTCCGCCGCGTGGCCCGGGAAGTTCCGGGTCGGGGCGAACTCGCCGAGCTTCATGCCGACCATCTCTTCCGAGACCGACACGGGCACATGCTTCTGACCGTTATGGACGCCGAACGTCAGACCGACGAACTGCGGCAGGATGGTGGAGCGGCGCGACCAGGTCTTGATCACGTCCTTGCGGCCCGACGTTTGAACGGCGTCGGCCTTCTTGAGCAGATACCCGTCGACAAACGGGCCTTTCCAGGAGGAGCGGGCCATTCTTAGCGAGCCTTCTTAACGTGGCGGGTACGGATGATGTACTTGTCCGTAGCCTTGTTCTTGCGGGTACGGGTGCCCTTGGTGTCCTTACCCCACGGCGTAACGGGGGTGCGACCACCAGAGGTCCGGCCTTCACCACCACCGTGCGGGTGGTCGATCGGGTTCATGGCGACGCCGCGGACGTGCGGGCGGAAGCCCATGTGACGCTTGCGACCGGCCTTGCCCAGGTTCTGGTTCATGTGGTCGGGGTTCGAAACCGCGCCCACAGTGGCGATGCAGCCGTCCAGGACCATGCGCAGTTCGCCCGAGCCGAGACGGATCTGGGCGTAGCCCTGATCGCGACCCACCAGCTGGGCGTAGGCGCCGGCCGAGCGAGCCAGCTGGGCGCCCTTGCCCGGCTTCATCTCGATGTTGTGGATGATCGTACCCACCGGCATCGAACGAAGCGGCATGGCGTTGCCCGGCTTCACGTCGGTCTTTTCGCCCGCGATCACCGTGTCGCCGGCCTTAAGGCGTTGCGGCGCGATGATGTAGGTCTTCTCGCCGTCTTCGTAGGTCACGAGGGCGATGAAGGCCGTGCGGTTCGGATCGTATTCCAGACGCTCGACCGTGCCGACCATGTCCCACTTGCGACGCTTGAAGTCGATCTTGCGGTACAGGGTCTTGGCGCCGCCGCCACGGAAGCGGACCGCGATGCGACCGCCCTGCCCGCGTCCGCCCGACTTGGTCAGGCCTTCGGTCAGCGACTTTTCCGGACGGCCCTTGTGGAGCTCCGAACGGTCGACCAGCACGAGGGCGCGACGGCCCGGCGAGGTCGGATTGTAATGTTTCAAGGCCATCTGATCAGAGCCCCGTGGTGACGTCGATCGACTGGCCGTCGGCCAGGGTCACGATCGCTTTTTTGATGTCGACCCGGCGACCCAGGATACCCCGGAAGCGCTTGGTCTTGCCCTTTTGAACCAGGGTGTTGACCTTCAGGACGTTGACTTTGAACAGGCTTTCGACCGCCGCGGCGATCTCGTCCTTGGTCGCCGTGTCGGCGACGCGGAAGACGACCTTGTTCTGCTCGGACAGGATCGTGGCCTTTTCGGTGATCACCGGAGCCAGGATGGTGTCGTAGTGCTTGGCGGTAGGTTGAGCGGCCATTACGCGGCTTCCTTATCGCTGAAGCGGGCTTCGATCGCCTCGATAGCGGCCTTGGTCAGCACCAGCTTGTCAGCCCGCAGGATGTCATAGACGTTCAGGCCGGCGTTCGGCAGCACGTCGATGTGCGGGATGTTGCGTGCGGCCAGGCCGAAGTTCGTGTCGACTTCCGGACCCGCGATGATGAGAGCCTTGGTCCAGCCCAGCTTGCCGAGCGTCTCGCGCAGCGAGGCGGTCTTGGCTTCCTTGACCGAGACGGTGTCCACGATGATCAGGTCGCCGGACTTCGCCTTGGAGGACAGGGCGTGACGCAGAGCGAGCGCGCGGATCTTCTTCGGCAGCGAGAAGCCGTGGTCGCGAACGACCGGACCAAAGGCGCGCGAACCGCCGACGAACTGCGGTGCACGGCGCGAACCGTGACGAGCGCCGCCGGTGCCCTTTTGCTTGTACATCTTCTTGCCCGTACGAGAATTCTCGTTGCGGGTTTGAACCTTGTGCGTGCCGGCGCGACGCTTGGCCAGCTGCCAGTTGACGGTGCGGGCCAGGATGTCGCCGCGGATGTCGGAGATGCCGAAGACGGCGTCCGACAGTTCCACGTCGCCAGCGGCCTTGCCGTCGAGTTGGATGACAGAGAGTTTCATTACGCTTCACCGCCTTCGGTCGCTTCGACGGGGGCTTCTTCAGCCGGGGTCGAGGCGGGTTGAGCAGCAGACTTGCTCGACTTCAGCGCACCGGGGAACGGAGCGTCAGCCGGGCGAGCCTTCTTGATGGCGTCACGAACCTTGACGTAGCTGCCGTCATGACCGGGGACAGCGCCCTTGATCAGGATCAGGCCACGCTCGGCGTCCACGCGGACGACGGTCAGGTTCTGGGTGGTGACGGTTTCGGCCCCGTAGTGACCGGCCATCTTCTTGCCAGGGAAGGTCCGACCCGGGTCCTGACGGTTACCCGTCGAACCGTGCGAACGGTGCGACAGCGAAACACCGTGCGTGGCGCGCAGGCCGCCGAAGTTCCAGCGCTTCATGGCGCCGGCGAAACCCTTACCAATGGTCTCGCCCTGGATATCGACCTTCTGACCCACAACGAAGTGTTCAGCCGAAAGTTCGGCGCCCACATCCAGCAGACCTTCCGCATCGACGCGGAACTCGGTCACATAGGCTTTCGGTTCGACTTCCGCCTTGGCGAAGGTCTCGCGTTGAGCCTTGTTGGTGTTCTTGGCCTTCTTCGTGCCAGCGCCCAGTTGGAGAGCGACGTAACCGTCACGCTCCTGGGTACGTTGGCCGACGACCTGGCAGCCGTCGAGCTGAAGCACAGTGACCGGTACGTGCGCGCCGTCATCGGCGAACACGCGGGTCATGCCCAGCTTCTTGGCGATCACGCCCGTGCGCATCGGATCCCGCCTCTTTCTACTTTAAATCTTGATCTCGACGTCCACACCGGCGGACAGGTCGAGCTTCATGAGCGCGTCCACGGTCTGCGGGGTGGGGTCGACGATGTCGAGCACGCGTTTGTGCGTGCGGATTTCAAACTGCTCACGCGACTTCTTATCGACGTGCGGAGAGCGGTTCACGGTGAACTTCTCGATCAGGGTCGGCAGCGGAATCGGACCGCGAACGGTCGCGCCGGTGCGCTTGGCTGTATTGACGATCTCGCGCGTCGAGAAATCGAGGACGCGGTGATCAAAGGCCTTGAGCCTGATGCGGATGCTTTGATCCATATCGGTGCTTACTTCCAATGCGGTCGGAGGACCGCGTCCCTGTGAACCATTTCAAAGACCGAAGGCCTTCGGGCATAGAGCCCTCAGGGAACGCAAATCCGCAAAAACGATCGGCCCACGCAGTCGCCTGCGAAGGCCGCTAAAGTCCTGGGTCACTGCAAAGAACAGGGTCTCAGGTCGTTCCTGCGAACCGCGTCTGCATCCGGGGATGCACAGCCGGTCCAACAAGAGTGGGGCTTATGCCTACCGATTCCATTTTCGTCAAGCGGCGAAACCGTGGCGGCGACAGGATTCCGTCAGGCCGGTTCCAGCGTCGCCGCAGGCGTCGAAATCGGCGCAGATCGCCCCGCCTCATCGACCGCCACCATGACGAATTCGGCCACGGCCGACCGCCGTCGTTCGCCGGTCAACAGCGCCTCGGCCCACAGCTCCACCTCTATAGTGACGGAGGAGCGGCCGACCCGCGTGACGCGCGACGCCAGTTCGATCATGTCTCCTTCTCTTATAGGCGACGAGAAGTCGATGCGGTTCGACGCCGCCATGACCATGACGCCCCTGGCCCGTCGGGTGGCGCGGATGAAGGCGGCCTTGCCCATCAGCTTCAGTGCGTCGCCGCCGTAGAGGGTGCCATAGTGGTTGGTCCAGGTCGGGAAGACCATCTCCGCCGTCCGCAGCCAGCCGTCCCCCCGCTCCGCCCGCTTGTCCGGAACCGGCGGCAGGTCGCCCTGCCCCGCTTCGCGGGGCGCCACCATGTTGAACACGCCGCGCGTACACAGGCGGCGCTCGCCGCTGACCGGCGCCTCGGCCCACAGTTCGACCTCGACCCCCATGGAGGTGCGGCCCACGCGAACCACCCGCCCCGTCGCCTCGACCATTTCACCGATCCGGGCGGGTGCGGCGAAGTCGATCCGCTCGCAGCCCGCCGTGACCGTGTGCCGCCGCGCATGACGCGCGGCGGCCAGGAAGGCGACCTTGTCCAGGTGCGCCAGACCGACGCCGCCGAACAATGTGCCGTGGTGGTTGGCGTCGCCAGGGAACACCATGTCTATAAGCGTGACGCTCATCCCCCTACGGCCTCCAGGCGCGCGGCCTTCGCGGCCGAGACCATATTGGTCAGCGCCGCCTCGGTCTCGGCCCAACCGCGGGTCTTCAGGCCGCAGTCCGGGTTCACCCACAGCCGGTCCGCCGGCAGCTTGCCCGCCGCCGCCGTCAGCAGGGCCGCCATCTCGTCCACAGACGGCACGCGCGGCGAGTGGATGTCATAGACGCCCGGTCCGATCTCGGCCGGATAGCGATAGTCGGAGAAGGCGTCGAGCAACTCCATCCTGGACCGCGAGGTCTCGATGGAGATGACGTCGGCGTCCATGGCCCCGATGGACTGGATGATGTCGTTGAACTCGGAATAGCACATGTGGGTGTGGATCTGGGTCTCGTCCCGCACGCCCGATGCGGTGATGCGGAAACACTCGACCGCCCAGTCCAGATAGGCCGCCCAGTCGGCGCGGCGCAGGGGCAGGCCCTCGCGCAGGGCCGCCTCGTCGATCTGGATCACGACGGCGCCCGCGGTTTCCAGATCGATCACCTCGTCACGGATGGCGAAGGCGATCTGGCGGCAGGTCTCGCTGCGCGGCTGGTCGTCGCGCACGAAGGACCAGTTCAGGATCGTCACCGGGCCGGTCAGCATCCCCTTCATCGGCCGATCGGTCAGGCCCTGGGCGTAACGCCACCATTCCACCGTCATCGGTCTGGGCCGCGACACGTCGCCATAGATGATCGGCGGCCGCACGCAGCGCGAGCCATAGGACTGGACCCAGGCGGCCTTGGTGAAGACGAAGCCGGACAGCTGTTCCCCGAAATACTGGACCATGTCGTTGCGTTCGAACTCGCCGTGGACCAGCACGTCCAGACCCAGGTCTTCCTGCCATTTCACCGTGCGCGCCGTCTCTTCGCGCAGGAAGGCGGCGTAGGCGGCGTCGTCGATGACGCCCTTGCCGTGATCGGCGCGCGCCTTTCGAACCTCGGCCGTCTGAGGGAAGGAGCCGATGGTGGTGGTCGGATAGGCGGGCAGGTTCAGCCGCCGCTGCTGCACCGTGCGCCGGATCTCGAAGCTGGAGGTGCGGGTCGACAGGGCGGGGTCGGCGTCGGCGGCGCGCGCCTGGACCTTCGGATCATTGATGCGCGGCGAGGTGCGGCGCGAGGCGACGGCGGCGGTCGAGGCGTCCAGTTCGGCCTTCACCGCATCGCGGTCCTGGTTCAGGGCGCGGGCCAGGGTCGCCAGTTCGGCCACCTTCTGCACGGCGAAGGCCAGCCAGTTCCTGATCTCCGGCTCCAGGGCGATCTCACGCTCCAGATCGATGGGGGTGTGGAGCAGCGAGCAGGACGGCGCCAGCACCACCCGGCGGCCCGAGGCGACCAGGGGCTCGACCCGGTCCAATACGGCGTTCAGATCGGCCTTCCACACATTGCGGCCGTCGATGACGCCCAGCGACAACACCTGATCGGGACGCATGTCCGAAGCGACCGGGGCCAGTTGCTCCGGGGCGCGGATCAGGTCGAGATGCAGGCCATGCACCGGCAGCTTCAACGCCGTATGCAGATTGTCGCCCAGCGCGCCGAAATAGGGGGTCAGCATCAGCTTGATCGGCGGCGTCACATCGGCCAGCACGCGATAGGCGTGATCATAGGCGGCCTTGGCCTCGTCGCTCAGGTCCGTGACCAGGCAGGGTTCGTCCATCTGCACCCAGGTCGCGCCCGCACGCGCCAGCGACCGCAGCACCTCGGCATAGACCGGCAGCAGCCGAGGCAGCAGGCTGAGGACGTCGAAGTCGGCCCCGCGCGTCTTGCCCAGCAGCAGATAGCTGACCGGCCCCAGCAGCACCGGCCGGGTGTCGATCCCCTGCCCCCTGGCTTCCAGATACTCGTCCAGCGCCTTGGTCGAGCCCAGCCGGAAGACCTGATCCGCCGTGAACTCAGGCGCGAGATAATGGTAGTTGGTGTCGAACCATTTGGTCATCTCCATCGCCGGCGCGCCCTCACCGCCGCCGTGGACATGACCGTGTTCGCAGACCGGACTGTCGCCGCCGCGAGACCCCGGCGCCCCAGACCCTCTGGCCATGGCGAAATAGGTCGCCAGATCGACCCGATCCCCGCTCCAGCCATAGGCGGCGGGCACGGCCCCGACCATGGCGGTCAGGTCCAGCACCTGGTCATAAAGAGAGAAGTCGTTCGACGGCACGATGTCGGCGCCCAGATCGCGCTGGCGGGCCCAGGTGAGGGCGCGCAGCTCGGCGGCGGTGGACAGCAGGGCGTCCCCGTCGATCTTGCCGGCCCAATAGGCCTCAAGCGCGGTCTTCAACTCGCGCTTGGGGCCGATGCGGGGAAAGCCGAGGGTGGCGACCAGGACAGTGTGGCGGGTCATGACGTTCGAAACCTGTATTATGGCCAGGCTTCGGACAGGGTCGCGCGGACGCCGACGCGAACAAGGGTCCGGCGGCGCGCATGCGGCCTGACCGGACACCCCGCCGGAGGACGTTATCTGTCGGGGCAGGTCTCCTGGCTCACGGGTCGACGCCTCGGATCCGGCCTTCCCGGCGCGAACGCCAGTGACACGAGATGGACCCTCGACTCGCCGCTTACAGTTGCGGGGGCAGCGCCGGTTTCACACCGGCTTCCCTCTTAGCTCCACGCGCCCCGAAGACCGCGTGCAGACCACGACCCGGGCACATGACAGCAATGAAGCGCAGCCGTCAATACATATAAGGATATCCTTATATGATTATATGATTGCGGCCCGTTAACCCCTTGCCGCAGGAAACGCGCGCGCGTGACACATTTCGACCACAAGGCGTGGCGGATGAGCCACATGTCAGTTTCAAGACACTTATGTAACGACGGTTTATTGCTCAGCTTCTCGCGCCGGCTGGTAGCAGCCGCCCTCCCCGGGCCTCCACCCGGGCACAGACTGCTAAGGACAAAAGAAAATGAAGACGATCCTCCTCGCCTCGGCCGCCGCCGCCACCCTGTTCGCCGCCCCGGCCTTCGCCCAGAACGCCATCGGTTCGGTCGGCGTGACCTACTCCAACCCGTCGGTCGAAGTCGCCGGCGATGACGTCGACGCCGACGTCTGGACCGTGGACGGCACCGTCGCCCTGCCGGCCGCCGACTGGACCGTGACCCTGAACGGCGCCGTCGACTACACCAAGGCCTTCGGTGAAGAAGTCGTCACCGGCGTCGCCGCCGCCCACCTGACCAAGATGTGGACCTCGGACGTCCGCGCCGGCGCCTTCGTCGCCGCCAACGACATCGGTTCGGGCAACGATCCCGTCTGGACCGTCGGCGCCGAAGCCCAGAAGTACCTGTCCAACGCGACCCTGACCGGCCTGGTCGCCTACACCACGTCCGACGACAGCGACGCCGACATCTGGACCGTCGGCGGCGACGCCGCCTTCTACGTCATGCCGAACCTGCGCCTGAACGCCGGCGTCAGCTACAACAACGTCGACGTGGCCGGCGGCGACGTGGACGCCTGGACCTATGGCGTGGGCGCCGAGTACGAAATCGAGAACACCCCGTTCTCGGTCGGCGCCGCCTACAACCGCGCCGACGTCGACTCGATCGACGTCGACACCTGGTCGCTGGGCCTGCGCTACAGCTTCGGCGGCGGTCTGCAAGCGCGTGACCGCGCCGGCGCCGGCCTGAACGTCTCGTCGATCACGAGCGTCCTGGGCGGCCTGTAAGCAACGGCCTCCCTCACGGGATGAGAAGAGCCACGGCGGAGCGATCCGCCGGGGCTTTTTTCATGTCCGGATCGACGCACGAAAAAGGCCCCCAGGGTTCCACGACCGGGGGCCTTTCCTCTCGCGGCGAGATACGGGTCTTAACGCCCGATATGAAGCGTCCCTGATCCGACGACGGTGCGGGACACAGAGCCTGTGGCGGCGGCGACGCGGACGTTCCCCGAGCCGGCGATGGCGACGCTGAGGTCGCGGGTCGTTCCGCCGTAGCGGACGTCCCCGGACCCGCCGATGGCGACCGACAGCTTGTCCAACCGACCCTGGCGGACGTTCACCCCGCCCGAGCCGCCGATGGAGATGTCGCCCTGACCATTGGCGCTGGCGACCTCCACATTGCCCGAGCCGCCGACGGCGACCTTGAGGTCGCCCGTGCCGCCGGCCGAAACCGAGCCTGAACCGCCGACGCTGGCGTCCAGCGTCCGCGACGTCCCGGCGCGGATCGACCCCGAACCGCCGACGCCCAGCTCAAGGTCGCCGTCCACATTGGCGATGGTCCAGCCGCCGCAGCCGCCGCTGTCCAGTTCGACCGAGCGCGCGCCGCGTCCCACGGCGCCGAATACGGCGCCGCCGGCGCTGACATCCACGTTCCGCGGCGTGCGCAGGATGATCAGGGGCGCGTCCTCCAGCCGGATGCGGCCCAGATCGCGCACCTCGACCGTCGCGCCCTGGCCGGGCTGGGCTGCGTCTGCGCGGCCCGAGTTGCAGTTGCGTATGCCGTCGCCACGACCCCAGAGGCCATTGCGGCGAAGCCCGCCGTCGATCTCCACGTCACGGCCGTTGCGCCGCACCTGTACGGCCGGCAGCCGTGACCGGCCCTGCGTCACCTCGACGGCGATGTCCTGGCGGTCCTCGACGATGACGACCACGCGCGCCACGGCGTTGCGGATCTCGACTTCGCCGGCCGATGCGGGCGCGGCGGCGGCCAACCCCGTCAGGGCGGCGACGGCGGCGGCGGCGATCAGAGCGGTTTTCATGGAGGCGTTCCCTTTCCCGGATATGAGGAAAAGGTGCGCGCTGGCGACCCGCGAGTCATTTTAACTCGAGGTCATGAACTCGAATTAACGGGTGGCGTTCAAGGCGCCCGCGCCGTCCGCAACCCCGACCTCGGGCTGGAAGTCGCGCTCGAAGGTCGCGATCCGGCTCTTCATCGCCCCGGCTCGTTTCAAAGCCAGCGACGCCACCCAGCGCGCCGCCAGTTCCGGCGCCGCCATGCCGTCGGTGAGGCGCGGCTCGCCGCCCCGGCTGCGGATCACGGCGTTGGTGAACAGTGCGCCGTTTCTGAACCGCGACGGCCAGGTCTGGAAATCCATCGACAGGCTGACGCAGAACCGGTCCAGGTTCTCCACACGATGCGGCGCGTACAGGGGCCAGGTCAGGGCGCGGCCGGGCTCCAGATCCATGATCTGGGCGTCGTTCTCGAACGCCAGATCATAGGGCAGTTCCTCCGTCGTCTGGCGCGCAACGACCTGTTCCATGCTGCGCTCGGGCAGATGCCGCTCGTCGCCCGGATAGACGAACAGCCGCTTGCGCCCGCGCAGGTGGAACAGAACCACCCCCGCCGCATCGAAATGATAGGGCACCCGCGCCTTGGGCGAGGACAGGATCAGCTGGCCCGCGTTCCGCACCGCCCGCAGGCCCGGATAGGTCGCCTGGATCGCGGCGAAATCCTTCATCGCCGCCGCCCACAATTCGGGCCAGGCCGTCTCGACCCCGCGCAGATTGACCCAGAGCCGGCCCTGTTTGATCGCCTCCAGGAGATCCTCGCCCGACAGCCGCCCCCGCGCGCCGGTGCGCAAGCTGACCTGGCCCGCGTCGTCGTAGTCGTACAGATTGATGTCGAACAATTCGGCCGGATAGCGGTCCAGCACGGCGGCCAGGGCCGTATCCTCGGCGAAGCCCTGTTCCACCAGGCTGTGCGGATGGGTCTTGGCCTCCGCGATGGGGCCGGGGTAGCGGGTGCGGCGGCCGCTCATGATCCTATCCTCAGACATGGGCGACGCGCGCCGTCTTCTTGCGGGCGGCGGCCTTGCTGACGGCGGACCGAACCGCGACGGCCGCGCCGCGCAGCCGCCCGACCGGCGAGGCCTCGCAGGCCTCGATGGTGGACCAGCGACGGCGCAGCGACGCCCGCAGCGCCTCGCCCCGGCCGCCCGCCTTGTCCAGCACCCCCACCGCCGCGTCGCCCAGGGCCTGGGTCAGGCCGGGCCGCATCACCACCGCCTCGCGCACCGTCTGCCGGGCGTTGACGAAATACTTCTTGTAGCTCTCGCCCTCGAACCCGAAGTCGAAGACCCGGAAACCCTCGGCCGAGGCCAGCCGCATCGTGTCCATGCTCAGCAGTATCCCCGGCGAGCAACGCGCCAGGCTGGGCTCATAGACCGGGAACCAGAAATGATAATGCCGACCAGCGTGTAGCGAGAACTCGATCGCCACCAGCTTGTCCCCCGCATGCATGGCCGCCATCGAGGCCCCGAAGTCCGGCCGGGGATCCGCCATCAGGGCGTGGAGCAGGTCGCGCGTCCAGCCACAGGCGAAAATGTCGTGCAGGCCCGAGCGGCGATACTGGGCCGCCTTCAGATCGATCAACTGGTCCAGCAGGGCGGGGTCGTGCAGACCGCGTTCGACCCGAACGGGGCCCAGCTCGGCCTCCAGGCTGCGACGGGCCCGTTCCTTGTCCTTGAAATATTTACCGAAGGTCACGCGACGTTCGGCGTACCAGGCGTCGAAGCCGGCGTCCGGCATGGCGACCTGAACGGTCTCACGCGCCTGGCCGGTCTCGGCCGCGCCGATCCAGCCGGGGACGTTCAACCGGCGTGCATGAAGCAGGTGCGCCACCTGTTCCAGCGTGATGGTCTCGCCCTCGGCGGCGATCACGCCATGATAGTCGTTCATCGGCGCACCCAGCGGCTGCGCCGATCCGCCGCGTTTCTGATGCGGGAAGAAGCCGACGATCCGCCCGCCGCGCCGAAACACGGCCACGGCCGCGCCCGGACAGACGCGGGCGGCGATCTGCGTATAGTCCCAGCGGAAATAGGGACTGGTCAAGGCCGGATTGGTCGTCGTCCAGTCGCGCCACAGGGCGATCGCGGCGGCGTCCATCGCCTCCGCGCTCATGATCTCGACCTGCAGCGTTTCGGCCATGCGCGTCCTCATGCGACCCTTGGGAGCAAGGTCCATTCCAGAAACCATGCGCCATGGCCCGTTTCGGTATGGTTCATCGTCATGGTGAACGGGGTGATATCGCCACAGCCGGGAGCCCCGCCGCCCCGCGCGCGTTGCCATCCTGCGGAGGCCTGCTCCGCCAGGAGCCCCCCATGACAGACGCACGCCCCGACAATCGCAACGTAGAGAACGAAAACCTGCGTCCGGACCACGACGGCGAACCGCCGCGCCCCGCGACCGAACCCAAGGGCTCGGAAGGCTCCAGCAACTCGGGCGAGACCGCGACCGATCCTGCGACGGGCGAAGAGAACTGAACCCGACGCCACCACGCCCTTGTCTGTCGCCTCCGAAAGCTCCCGAATGAACCGCCGTTTCGCCTGCCTCGCCTCCAGTCTCGCCGTCCTGACCCTGGCCGCCTGTTCCCCGCCCGCCGACAATGACCGAGATGCGGCGACGTCCCCCGCCGCCGAAGTCGGGCAGTCAGGGCCCCTGTCGCGCGACGCC
The DNA here is from genome assembly GCF_000698025.1 of Brevundimonas sp. EAKA. Classification (NCBI taxonomy): domain Bacteria; kingdom Pseudomonadati; phylum Pseudomonadota; class Alphaproteobacteria; order Caulobacterales; family Caulobacteraceae; genus Brevundimonas; species Brevundimonas sp. EAKA. The sequence goes on from NZ_JMQR01000021.1 coordinate 28,631, forward strand.
ATCGAGAACAGCGCCTATTCGCCCCCTGCGCCCGACGCGCCCCCGACGACGGCGGAAAATCCGGCTCAACCGGAACCGGCCCTGATCCGCGCCCAGATTTTGCTGGAACGGGCGCGGTTTTCGCCCGGCGCCATCGACGGACTGGCCGGCTCGAACATGCGTCAGGCGATCTCGGCCTTTCAGGAGGCGCAGGGTCTGCCCGTCACCGGCGAACTGGACGCCGACATCATGGGCCGGCTTCGCGCCGTGGGGATCGGCGCCGTGACCTCGACCTATCGGATCACCAAGGAGGACGTGGCCGGCCCCTATATCGGCGTGGTTCCGACTGATCTGGAAGCCCAGGGCGAGGCGGCCGCCATGGGCTACGCCAATATCGTCGAAGCCCTGGCCGAACGTTTCCACGTGACCGAGGGCCTGCTGAGGGCGATGAATCCGGGCGCAGACTTCAACCGTGTCGGTCAGCCCCTGCTGGTTCCGGCGGTGAACACCACGTCCCTGCCCGCCGAGGTGGACCATATCGACGTCGACAAGGCCGAAGGCTCGGTCAAGGCGTTCGCCGCCGATGGCAAGCTGATCGCCTATTTCCCGGCCACCATCGGCAGCGGCGACAATCCGACGCCCACCGGGACGGTCAAGGTCAACGGCGTCGCCCGCAATCCGAACTATACCTACGACCCGTCCAAGTTGAGCTTTGGCGAAGGGAGCCGAAAGGTCGTGGTTCAGCCGGGACCGAACAATCCGGTCGGGGTGGTCTGGATCGATCTGAACAAGCCCAGCTACGGCATCCACGGCACGCCCGACCCGCATCTGGTCGGCAAGACCGCCTCGCACGGCTGCGTCCGCCTGACCAACTGGGACGCCTGGATGCTGGCCGACAAGGTCAAGCCCGGCGTGACCGTGCGGTTCGTCTGACTACTGAACCGCGCCGAAAGGCGTTCCGTCCCAGAAGTCGCAGTGGTGGCGGCCGAAGAAGTCCTTATCCAGTCGGTCGCCCTGGGCCGTGAACACCCGCACCGGCCCCGCACCCCCGACGCGGGGCCATTCGGGGCCGAAGTCGCCCTGGCCGAAACCGGCCCACAACCTCTGCATCCGGTCGGACAGGGCCTTCTGTCGGGGTGTGAACCGCTTCACATCGGTGAAGACCCAACTGGTCCCGAACACATAGGCCAGTTCGCTGGCGTGATAGGCGCCCAGGTCGAGGCCGACCAGCCAGTCCGGCAGGACGAAGGGCGCGCCGCGATCCGCGAACTCATAGCCCCAGACCGGCACATACCGGGACAACTGACGGCGCAGGGCCTGGGACGGACAGGCGAACCTCTGGTCGGTGAAGTTCGCAGCGATGGCGTAGGCCGGCCCCTCAGGACCGACCGGATAACGGTCCAGCACGCGCGGGCCGACATCGCCGTACATCCAGATCGTCTCCTTCTGGTAGCGATCCATATCCTTGACCTCGTTGGCGAACAGCCGCCCCTCGTCCAGGTTCGTGCCGACGATGACCGGCACGCGGGTGAAGCGGCCCTCATGGATCGCCAGGGCCGGGTTTTCCGGCACGGTCGCGTCGGTATGAACCGGTCCCCAGGATCCAGGCCCATTGATCCCCGCCCGCAGGGACGGCGCGCGCGCCAACCGCCAGGCCGGCAGGGCCTTCAGACAGTCGATCTGATCGGAGCCGCCACACCCCAGGTTTTCCGCAAACTTCGCCCCGGTCCTGGCCGCCTCCTCCGCGCTGACCAGGGACGACGGCTCCAGACATCCGCCGCTTTGCATGATGACCCGCTGGTACAGACCCTCGGATTTGGGCGAGGCCATCAGGTAGCAGGCCGTCCATGCCCCTGCGCTCTCGGCGAACAGGGTCACATTGGCCGGATCGCCGCCGAAGGCCGCGATGTTCCGATTCACCCATTGCAGGGCCGCCTGCTGGTCCATCAGGCCGAAATTGCCGCCGAAGCCTTCGCTTTCCGCCTGGAATTTCGGATGGGCCAGCCAGCCCAGGGCGCCCAGGCGGTAGTTCAGGGTGACGACCACCCGATCCTGATCGGCGGCCAGTTTCGACGGATCATAGTTGACGCCCGAGCCCACAGTGAAGGCGCCCCCGGGGATATAGACCATCACCGGCCGCAGCTCGGCGGCGTCTCCGGCGGGCATATAGATGTTCAGATACAGACAGTCCTCGCCCCCCACGACGAGGCCGCCGCCCCCGCCCAGAATGGCCTTGCGCCCAATGGCCTGGGTGCAGTCCGATCCCGGCCGGGTCGCATCGCGCACGCCGGCCCAGGCCTGGATCGGCTGCGGCGCGCGCCAGCGTAGATCGCCGACCGGCGGACGGGCGAAGGGCACGCCCAGAAAGGCGCGAACCCCCGCGCCCTGAACGCCGCGCACCGTCCCGGCCTGGGTCGTCGCCAGCACGGACCGGGCGTCGCTGGCGAACCGGACATGATCGACCTTGCCGGGATGGGTGGCGCAGGCCGCAAGCAGCAGGGACGCAAACAGAAGCGACAGAAAACGCATGAAGACCCTTGGCCGAGACGAGCGAGCTTAACGCGGCCGAAGCCAGAGCGTTTCGTTCGCGCCGAACGGCCGCGACATCAAGGCCAGAGGCGTTCGCGGCTCCAGGCGTCGCCGTCGCGCGTGAAGCGCAGCCGGTCATGCAGACGGAATGGACGGTCGCGCCAGAATTCGACGCTTTGCGGCGTCACACGCCAGCCGGTCCAGCGTTCGGGGCGCGGCACCTCGTCGCCTTCGAACCGGGCGGTCTCGCGCGCCACGGCGCCTTCCAGCGTCGCACGCGTGTCCAGCGGACGAGACTGGTCCGAGGCCCAGGCCCCGACCCGGCTCTCGCGGGCGCGGCTGGCGAAATAGGCGTCGGCCTCTTCCTTGCTGACCGGCTGCACCTGGCCGCGCACCCGCACCTGACGCCGCAACGACTTCCAGTGGAAGGTCAGGGCGGCCACCGGACGGGCGTCCAGCTCCAGACCCTTGGCGCTCTCGCGGTTCGAATAGAAGGTGAAGCCGCGCCCATCCACATCCTTCAGCAGGACGATCCGGGCGTCGGGCATGCCGTCGGCGTCCACCGTAGACAGGGTCATGGCGTTGGAATCATTGACCTCGTGCGCCCCCGCCTCGGCCAGCCATTCGACGAACAGGCCGATGGGCTCGACCCGGTCAAAGATCGTCTCGTCGCCATTGGCGGCAAGGGCGGCGGCATAGTCGCGCGCGTACTCTTCGCGCGACGGGCTGGGCGGGATCACGGGGGGGGTCATGTGCCTGACTTAGCGCGGGACAGAGGCGGTGGAAATGATCGGGATCAAAACGGCCCCCCGGGCTCCAGTCGCGCGAGGCGCGGTAGCCCGACATGAATGGCCTCAAGGGGCGCGAAGCGCGGTAGCCCGAAAAGTTAAGTTAACCCGGCATTGACCCTAAGGCGCGAACGGTACGGGAATGAGCGCCATCCGTTCCACCTCCGACGCCGCCGCCGTTCGCGAAGCCCTGTCGATCCTGGGTCTGCACGGCGCGACCGACGCCGCCGCCCTCAAAACCGCCTTCCGTGCATCGGTGAAGGCGGCGCGTCCGGACCAGGCCGGCGGAGACGCCGAACGGTTCCGGCGGGTGATCGCCGCCTACCGCCTGATCCAGGCCCACGCCCCTGCCCGTCCCAGCCTGGCGGCGCCCGTCGAACGCCCCGCGCCGCGGCCGGTGCTGGGGCTCAGCCCGATGCAGGCCCTGGCCGGCGCGCGGGTCGAACTGAGGCTGGACGCGCGCACGGTTCGGGTCGCCGTCCCGGCAGGCCTGCGCACGGGCGAGCATCTGCGGCTGCGCGGCGGCGCGACGGACGGTTCGGACCTGTATCTGGCGGTGCTGATCCGGCCCGAGGACGGGCTTTCGGTCATGGGCGACGACCTGTTCATGTCCTGGCCCACCCCCTCGCGCCTGCTGGACGAAGGCGGCCGGGTCGAGATCGAAACCCATGCGGGCGCCCGCTCGGCCTGGATCACGCCCGAGATGGCGGCCCCGGCGCGGGTGCGGTTCAAGGACATGGGCCTGCCGGCGCGCGGTCCCCATCCTGCGGGCCATCTGTTCGTGACCCTGACCCCGTCGTCAGAGGCGCCCTCGGCCGCCGAGGATATGCTAGCCCGGTTCACCCGCGCCTGGGCGCCGGAGCGTCTGGCGGCCTGACAGGTCTCGCCTAGCAGCAGAACGCTGCCCGGACACTGGACCTGGCCGCCGTCCTCGACCATTAGGGTCGGCCATGTCGCACAACACCTTCGGCCATCTGTTTCGCGTGACCACCTGGGGCGAGAGCCATGGGCCGGCTATCGGCTGCGTCGTGGACGGCTGTCCGCCGCTGATCCCGCTGACCGAGGCCGATCTTCAGCCCTGGCTGGATCAGCGCAAGCCCGGGGGTTCGCGCTTCGTGACCCAGAGGCGCGAGAGCGATACGGCCCAGATCCTGTCGGGCGTGTTCGACGACGGCGAAGGCCCGGTGACCACCGGCACGCCCATCTCGATCCTGATCCAGAACGAGGACCAGCGGTCCAAGGACTATGGCGAGATCGCCCGCGCCTATCGGCCGGGCCACGCCGACTTCACCTATCAGACCAAATACGGGGTTCGTGATCCGCGCGGCGGCGGACGGTCCTCGGCGCGGGAAACCGCCAGCCGGGTGGCGGCGGGCGCCGTGGCGCGCAAGGTGCTGGGCGACGGCGTGAAGATCCGCGCCGGCGTGGTCCAGATCGGGCCGCACAGGATCGCCCCCGAAGACATCGATTTCGACGCCGTCCACGACAATCCCCTGTTCGTCGCCTCGCGCGCCGTCGTGTCCGCGTGGGAGGCCTATCTGGACGATATCCGCAAGGCCGGGTCGTCCATCGGCGCCGTGGTCGCGCTGGAGGTCACAGGCGTGCCGGCCGGCTGGGGCGCCCCCCTGTACGGCAAGCTGGATTCCGAACTGGCCGCCGCCCTGATGTCGATCAACGCCGCCAAGGGCGTCGAGATCGGCGCCGGCTTCGCAGCCGCTGAACTGTCGGGCGAGGACAACGCCGACCAGATGCGGCTGGACCTGAACAAGCAGCCGGTCTTCCTGTCCAACCATGCGGGCGGGGTTCTGGGCGGCATATCGACGGGGCAGCCGGTGACGGCGCGGGTGGCGTTCAAACCCACCTCCTCGATCCTGACGCCGCGCCAGACCATCACCCGCGACGGCGAGGAGACCGACCTTCGCACCAAGGGCCGCCACGACCCCTGCGTCGCCCTTCGCGCCGTGCCGGTGGTCGAGGCCATGGCCGCCTGCGTCCTGGCCGACGCCCTGCTGCGCCACCGCGCCCAGGTGGGCTGACGGCCAAGGACTGAGGGCGGGTCGATCAGCCTGGTCGGGCGCGCAGCTTTTGACCGTCCGAAACCACTGTCGGGCGGACAGGCGCGCGCTCTTCCGTTCGTGCGGCCGTCTTCTCATCCTGTCGCATCAGAGCCATCAGGCCGGTTAGACCCGTCGTCATCACGATCATCGGCGACTCCTGCAACTGCGAACCGTTTGCAGGTTTGCGCACATCCGGGTGGCGTGCAAGAGAGGTTCGTCGGTGGCGCCGCACCCCAGGAGATCACCCGTGCGTGAAGACGGAAAACTGGACTACCTCGAACTGCCCGCCGCCAGGCTGCCCGAAACCAAGGAGTTCTACAGCCGGGCCTTCGGCTGGACCTTCGTCGACTACGGCCCGACCTACGCCGCCTTCGACCAGGGACTGGATGGAGGGTTCGACGCCGACCAAGCCGAGCGGACGAAGACGCCCCTGCCCATCCTTTACGCCCACGATCTGGAAGCCATGCAGGCCAAGGTCCAGGCGGCGGGCGGCGTGATCCTGAAGCCGATCTACGCCTTTCCCGGCGGCCGACGGTTCCACTTCGCCGATCCGGCGGGAACCGAAATGGCGGTCTGGTCCGAAAACTGAGATCGCCTAGCGGGCGTCGACCGACTGGGCGATCCGTTCGCCCTGTTCGCGGTCGGCGCCGTCCGGCGACGCCACCCAGACGTGGATTTCCAGCGGCGCGGTCGCACGCTGAAACAGATGCTCGATGGCCAGGCGGCGTCCGCCCTCGGTCACGACGATGGAGGCCCGTCCGCCGGCCTGGATCATCTGGCCGTCATAGATGGGAAACTGCGACGCCGGCCCCGCGTAGATCATGACCAGAACCGTGTCCCCGCGACGGACGGCGTAGATTCGGGCGTCGGCGCCGGCGCGCGACTGGGTCAGCACGGTTCCGGACGGCAGATCCAGCGTGAACGGCAAGGCGGCCATGGCCGCAGCGTCCAATCCTTGAGGCCCGACGGGCGGCGCAGGCGCGGGCCGCACGGGACTGGCCTGAACCGGCGCAGGCGTCGGCGCGGCGGTGGGGCGCTGGACGACGGGGGCGGTCGATGGAGACCGGACAGGGGTCTGCGCAGGCGGCGGCGTAACCGGCCTCTGGGCAGCGGGCCTCTGGGCAGCAGGCGTTTGGGCGGCGGGCGTCTGGGCAACAGGCGTCTGGGCCCCGGGCGTCACGGGCCGGGCGGTCGAGGCCGGCGCGCTGTTCAGGTCGCGGGTCAAGGTCGAGGGCTGGGGCGCTGGTCTGGACTGCGGGGCCGGCTCCACCCGGACGGGCGCAGGCGCAGGCGCAGGGGCGACCTGCGCGGGGGCCGAAACAGGAGCCGAGGTCGGGGCGGAGGTCGCGAACGGCGGTCCGCTGTTGAGATCGCGCGTCAGATCCGAGGCCGAGCGCGGCGTGGACGTGTCCTGCCCGGACACAAGAGCGACGGCGAGAGCGATGACGACCATGGCCGGACCATTACCCGGCGCCGAAGGAACCGCAAGCGTGCGGTCAGGCGTGCGGCAGATTCACCCAGAAGGTCGCGCCCTCGCCGGGGCTCGAGATCACGCCGATGGCGCCGCCCTGCAGTTCGACCAGTCGTTTGGCGATGGCCAGACCGACGCCGTGGCCCTCCACGCTGGATCGCTCCAGTCCCAGACGATTGAAGGGCTCGAACAGCTGCGATTGCTTCTGCGAGGACAGGCCCGGGCCGAAATCGACCACCTCGATGCGGATATGCTGGGCCGCACGAAGCGCCCGCAGAATCACCCGCCCGCCCGAGCCGCCGTATTTGAGGGCGTTGCTGGTCAGATTGTCGATCACCTGCGCCAGTCGCTGGGAATCGGCCACCGCGACCAGACCGTCGCCCTCGCAGACCACCTGCACATCCACCGACTGGGCTTCCGACCTGAGCATGGCCGCGCGCCTGACGTCTTCCAGCAGGCCGGGAATATCGGTCGGCCGCAGATCGACCTTGACCGCGCCGGACTCGGCTCGCGCCACATCGAGCAGGTCGTGGGCCAGCGCCTCCACCTGGCGCGCGGTCTTGACCAGCACGTCCGCCATTTCCGTCTGCTGGGGCGTGACAGGCCCGAGCTGGCCGGTCGACCACAGATTGCCGATGCCGATCACGCCGGCGACCGGGCTCTTGATCTCATGCGCCACATTGGCGAGCAGGCGCGACTTGGCCTCCGAGGCTCGCTCCGCCCGGACCTGCCCGGATCGCGCCCGTTCGGACAGACGGTCGCGCTCCTCCAGAAGAGCCGCGACCAGCAGGATCGGCATATAGCCGACCAGAACCTGGAGCTGGGCCGCCAGAACCTGTTCCGACCGGCTCAGGGTCTCGATATGGGGACCGTAGCCGAGCATGGCGCCCCCGACCGACAGCAGGGTGACGACCAGCAGGCTGAAGGCCGTGCCCGCGACGCCGAGTCGGACCGCGACCCCGAGCAACAAGGGGATCATCGCCACACCGATCTCAGCACGGCCGGTCAGGCCGAAGAACTGGACAGCCAGCACGCCCGCCAGCAACAGGCCGGCCTCCAACAGCGCGCCGGGGCGGGTGAGACGGGCCAGGGTGGACCAGGTCAGAGACAAGCCGAGCGTGCCTATGACGGCCAAGCCCAGCGCATGACCGAACCACCAGGTCTGAAACGTCTCCAGCACGTCGCCCGAACCGAACGGCGCCAAGGCGATCGACGCGAACACGCCCGCCGGGATCGGCGCGAGAGCCGCGGTGCAAATGAGAAACCGCGCCACGCCGTTCAGGCTGGACACGTTCAGCGTCGGGGCGAAGCGGCGCGCCAGAAGAACCGCCCCGATGATCTCCACCATGTTCGCCAGGGCGAACAGCAGGGACAGCATGGGCTTGTAGCCGGCGATCAACTCGCCGATCAGGATGCTGATCATCAGAACGGTGGCGAAGGCCACGTCGTGACGC
>NZ_JMQR01000022.1:0-35867 GCF_000698025.1 Brevundimonas sp. EAKA
GGCTGGGGCGAGGTGGGGCGAACGACCGGCGCCCTCGACGTCGGTTGAGACGGCTGCTGGGCCGGCTCTTCCACATAGGGGTCGCCCAGGCTCGGATCGACCGGCTCGACCGGGGCTCCACCTTCGTCCAGACCGCCCTGGCCCAGACCCGACATCAGATCGCCGACGGGATCCGGCGCGGTCCAGCCCTCGGGCATGGGCGGGCCGTCGGGAATGCGGGGGGCGTTCAGGCGCGGCAGGGCCGCCTCCATGAAGCCCTTCCAGATGGCGGCGGGCGACGAGCCGCCGGTCACACCGCGCATGGCGGTGTTGTCGTCCTTGCCCACCCAGACGGCGGTGACGAAGCCGCCGGTGTAGCCGACGAACCAGGCGTCCTTGTAGTCCGAGGTCGTGCCCGACTTGCCCGCCAGATCGCGCCCGGCGATGGCCGCGCTGCGCCCGGTGCCCGAGGTCATGACCCCGCGCAACATCTGGTTCATATAGTACAGCGACGGATTGTTGATCGCCTGTCCGCTCTGGCCGCTGGCCCGCTGATAGATGACCCGGCCCTGGGGGGTGCGGATACGGCTGATGCCATAGGCCTCGACCCGGCGCCCGCCGTTGGCGAAGGCGTCATAGGCGGTGGCCATCTCCAGCGGCGAGACCTCGACGGCGCCCAGGGCCATGGCGGGCTCCAGACCGATGCGGCTCTCGATGCCCAGGCGCCGCGCGGCGCGGGCCACGCTGTCGCGTCCGATCTGGTCGGCGACATAGGCCGCCACCGTATTGGTCGACTGGGCCACGGCCTGGGCCAGGGTCATGTTTCCGCTGAAGGTGTTGGAATAGTTCTTGGGCGACCAGTTGCCGATGGTGATCGGCTGATCGACCACCGGGGTCTGGGGCGTGTAGCCGGCCTCGACCGCCGCCAGATAGACGAAGGGCTTGAAGGCCGAGCCCGCCTGGCGACGCGCCTCGACGGCGCGGTTGAACTGGCTGTCGGCATAGGAGCCGCCGCCGATCATGGCCCGCACCCGGCCGTCGCCGTCCAGGGCGACCAGGGCCGCCTGTTCGACGCCCTTGCGCTCGTCACGATCCAGAATGCGGCGCACCGACCGTTCGGCGGCCGTCTGCAGCGTCAGGTCCAGGGTGGTCTCGACCACCATGTCCTCGGTCGGTTCGCCGACCAGGCCGCGGATCGACTGGTCCAGCCAGTCGATGAAATACTGGGCGTGCTGGGTCGCCAGGGTGCGCGACACGATGATCGGCTGGGTCACGGCCTCCTCGCGCTGGGCGGCGGTGATGACCCCGGCCTCTTCCATCTCGTTCAGCACGACGGTGGCGCGGGTGGCGGCCCGCTCGCTCTCGGACACGGGCGAATAACGCGAGGGCGCCTTCAGCAGCCCGGCCAGAAGCGCGGCCTCGCCGACGGTCAAATCCTTGGCCGACTTGTCGAAATAGCGTTGCGACGCCGCCTCGATCCCATAGGCGCCGGCGCCGAAATAGACCCGGTTCAGATACAGGGCCAGGATCTCCTTCTTGGAGAATTTCATCTCCAGCCACACCGCCAGCATCAGTTCCTGCACCTTGCGGCGCAGGTTCTGGTCGGGCGTCAGGAACAGGTTCTTGGCCAGTTGCTGCGTCAGGGTCGAGCCGCCCTGCACCACCCGGCCGGCGCGCATATTGGTCGCCGCCGCCCGCATCATGCCGATGGGGTCGAAACCGGGGTGGTGATAGAAGCGCCGGTCCTCAATGGCGATAAAGGCCGCCGGCACATAGTCGGGCAGGGCGTCCAGATCGGCAGGCGGCGCCATCTGGGTGCCCCGGGTGGCGATCAGGGCGCCGTTGCGGTCCAGATAGGTGATCGAGGGCTGACGATCGACATTATACAGGCTGGACGTGTCGGGCAGGCCGCGCGCGAACACGGCGAAGAAGACCACCAGGAAGATCAGTCCCCAGACGGCCAGCACCACGCCCCAGTAGAGCGCCTGTTGCAGCCGCGTGCGAGCCGGCTTTGCGCCGCCCTGCTGCCCGCCCCCGAACCCTGGACCCGCCATGACTTTCCTTCAGATGCCGCGCTCAGCGGGATTAAGCTCTACGGACATGTATCGCGTATGAACCGCCGCCGAAACGGCCCCGTCGATATCACGCGACCGTGAGCGGCTATTTCGCCGAAAGAAAGGCGTCCAGTTCGCCGTAGAAGGCCTGGGGCTGGTCCAGCATGATGAAATGGGCGCTGTCGTCGATCCGTTTCAGGGTCACGCCCGGCAGGTTGGCGAAGGACATCTGATAGATGGCGTCGGTGATCTGGGGCGTCATGCGCGGATCGTTGAACTTGACGTACAGCACTTCGGTCGGGGCCGTGATCCTGGTCAGTTCGGGCCGCAGGTCGGTGGTCACCAGCTCGCGGAAGGCGGCGGCCGAGACCTTCTGGTCGCTGGCCCGCATGTCTTCCAGCGCCGCCTCGCGGCGGCTCTCGGTATTGATCATGCCGGTGATGGCCGTCGTCGCCTGGGCGACATAGGCCTCGCGCGGGCTGCCGGCCTGCGCGGCCCAGATCTGGTCCGCGACCGGCGTCACCGCCTCGGCCGTGGTTCCGGGCGGGCCGAACATGGCGCCCATGAAGGGGATCATGTCCACCACCATCAGCTTGCCGACGCTGTCCGGATGGCGCACCGCCAACATCAGGCCGATGGTCCCGCCCATCGAATGGCCGACGACGGCCGGCTTGATCAGCTCCTGCTCGCGGATATAGCGGGCGATCTCCTCGGCGACCGGGGCGGCGACCGGCGTCGGCGTCGCGCCTTGAGCATTGCCCTCGGCCGGGGCGCCCGCGAAACCCTGGACATGGATGCGATGGACGCGCCAGCCGACGCCGTCCTGGGCCGTCAGGTGATCCACCGTCCCCTGCCAGATCTCGGGCGAGGAGCTGAGGCCGGGGATCAGGATGATGTCGCGTCCGTCCATATCCCCGTCCACGCGGACGTGGATGCGGTCGGAGGCGAACTCCGCGTGATGATGACCGTGGCCGACCTCGGGATGGGCCCCATGCCCGTCCTGGGCCCCAGCCGGAGTTTGAACAGCGGTGGCGGCGAACAGCACGGCGGCGAAACCTAAGGCGCGAAACATGGCGAAACTCCCCTGTGAGACGGCCGTTATGCCACCTCTACTTTATCTTGCAAAGTTCTCTATGAGCTCCGGGAGGACAGACCCCGCGTCCCTCTGTTAGAAGGCGCTCATGAAGCCTGTAGACGCTCCCCCCGTCCAGTCCCCTCAAGCCGAAGCCGCCCCCTCAAAGGCGGGCGCCCAGCCCTTCGGCAAGGGATTCGTCGCCGACGCCTGGTACTTCGTCGCCCTGTCCCGCGACGTCGCTCCGGCCGGCTTGAAACGCTACGAGATCATGGGCGAGCCCGTCCTGATCGGCCGCACACGCGCGGGCGCCGTCTATGCGATGCGCGACATCTGCCCCCACCGCGCCGCGCCCCTGTCAGCCGGGAAACTGGTCGAAAAGCCCGGCGAGGGCGAGACCATCGAATGCCCCTATCACGGCTGGCGCTTCCGCCCCGACGGGGTCTGCGCCGCCATTCCGTCCCTGGTCGAGGACCAGGCGTTCGAGGCCAATCGCATCAAGGTGCGCGCCTTTCCGGTGCGCGAGAGCCAGGGCATGGTCTTCGTCTGGATGGCGTCCGACGCCCGCAATCCGATGGAGCCGGACCACGCGCCCCCCGTCTTCCCGGGCGTGGTCGGATCAGGCCCGAAACTGGTCGAGGCGATGGAGTTCGACAGCCATATCGACCACGCTGTCGTCGGCCTGATGGACCCGGCCCACGGGCCGTATGTCCACCAGCAATGGTGGTGGCGGTCCGAACATTCGATGCACGAAAAGGCCAAGGCCTTCGCTCCCGCCGACTTCGGCTGGGCCATGGTGCGTCACACCCCCTCATCCAACAGCCGGCTCTACAGGATCCTGGGCGGCGCCCCGGCGACGGAGATCACCTTCCGCCTGCCCGGCTATCGCTGGGAGCATATCCAGGTCGGGGAGAAACAGGTCCTGGCCCTGACCTGCCTGACCCCGATCAGCGAGACCAGGACCCGCATCACCCAGATCTTCTGGTCGGACCACTGGGTCTTCGACCTGGCCAAGCCCTTCCTGCGCATGGGGGTGGTCGCCTTCCTGAAACAGGACGGCGGCATGGTGAACCTGCAGAACGAAGGCCTGCGCTACGACCCCGCCCTGATCTGGATCGACGACGCCGACAAACAGGCCAAATGGTACCAGCAGCTGAAGCGCGAATGGGCGAAGAGCCGGGCTGAGGGGCGGGAGTTCGTCAACCCGATCCAGCCCACGACGCTGCGGTGGAAGAGCTGAATCCGCTTCCTTCTCCCCTTGCGGGAGAAGGTGGCCCGAAGGGCCGGATGAGGGGTTGTTAGATGTTGGGTCGGACAGGGTCGTCGTGCATCCGCCGACCCCTCATCCGACCTCGCTGCGCTCGGCCACCTTCTCCCGCAAGGGGAGAAGGAAGAATCGCTTACAGCCTCAACCCGGCTTCACCGGCCAGATCGGCCAATTTCACCATCGGCCGCGGCCCCCAGTGGGCGATGACTTCGGACGCCGCCAGCGAGCCCAGCTTGCCGGCCTCTTCCAGCGTCAGGCCGCGCGCGACGCCCAGCAGGAAGCCGGCGGCGTACTGGTCGCCGGCGCCCGTGGTGTCGATCACCTTGGCGACCGGATAGGCGGCGACCGTCACCCGCTCGTCGCCGGCGATCACCACCGAGCCGTGCTCGCCACGCGTCACGGCGGCGATCTCGACGATGGCGGCCAGTTTCGCGGCGGCGGCGTCAAAATCTTCGGTTTCGAACAGGGCGGCCAGTTCGGCTTCGTTGGCCAGGACGATGTCGGCCGACTGTTCGATGAAGCTCAGCAGTTCGGCCCGCCAGCGGGCGACGACGAAGGTGTCCGACAGGGTGATGGCCACCTTGCGGCCGGCCTTGTGCGCGGCGGCGGCGGCGCGTTCGAAGGCGGCGCGGGCCGGGGCCGGGTCGAACAGATAGCCTTCCAGATAGACGATCTGGCTGGCCCCGATCAGGGCCTCGTCGATGTCGTCGGCGTACAGCTGGTTGGCGGCGCCCAGGAAGGTCGCCATGGTCCGCGCCCCGTCCGACAGGACGTTGATCAGGCAACGGCCGGTGCCGAAGCCGTTGTCCGCCCCGCCGTTCAGGACCGGGGTGTCGAAGTGGACGCCGGCGGCGCGGATGTCGTGGCTGAACACCTCGCCCAGGACATCATCGGCCACCTTGCCGATATAGGCCGCCCGGCCGCCGAACGAGCCGACGCCCGCCACGGTGTTGCCGGCCGATCCGCCCGAGGCCTCGACCCCCGGCGCCATGGCGTCATACAGGGCGGCGCTGCGTTCGGCGTCGACCAGCTGCATCGAGTTGGGGGCCAGGTCCTGGGCCGTCAGGAAGGCGGCGTCACAGGGGCTGAGCACGTCGACGATGGCGTTGCCGACAGCGCAGACGTCATATTGGGCGGTGTTCTGGGTCATGGTCGCGCCTTAGCGGTTGAAGGCCCGCACGTCACCCGAAAACATATAAGGAAGCCCTTATATGCGTCGGCGGGTTGCGATACGGAGGCGTCATGACCCAGATCGCCGTCCTGACCCCCGATCCGACCGACAAATCCTACATCGGCCGCTGGCCCGAGGTGCTGACAAGGCTGACGGCGACGCTGGAAGGGACCGGCGCGACGGTTACGGCGACGCCCTGGACCGATCATGTCGAGGACGCCTCGGCTCTGGCCGCCTATGACCTGATCCTGCCGGTCATCGCCTGGGGCTATCACCGCGACCATGCCCGCTGGCTGAAGGCCTGCGTGACCTGGACCGAAGCGGGCCTGCCGGTCGCCAATTCGGCCTCGGTGCTGGGCTGGAACTCGGACAAGACCTATCTGGCGCGACTGGTCGACAAGGGCGTGCCCATTCCGCCGACGCGGTCGAGCGAGGCGATCACTCAGGACCAGGTGGATGCGGCCTTTGCGGAAACTGGAGCCCCGGTGCTGATCGTCAAGCCGACCGTCTCGGCCGGAGCCTTCCGCACCCTGCGTCTCACGCCCGGCCAGCCTCTGACCGATGCCCCGCAAGGCCCGGCCATGATCCAGCCCTATCTGAAATCCATCGAGACCGACGGCGAGACATCGCTGCTCTTCTTCGGCGGCCGGTTCAGTCATGCGGTCAACAAGCGGCCGGTTCCCGGCGACTTCCGCATCCAGATGCAGTTCGGCGGCCTCTACACGGCTGTGACGCCCGACGCGGCGGCCATGGCCCTGGCCGAACGCGTGCTGGCCGCCATTGACGACCCCCTGCTCTACGCCCGCATCGATCTGGCGCGCGACGACGCCGGGCGCTGGGTGCTGATGGAGGCGGAACTGATCGAGCCCGACTTCTATCTGGACCATGATCCGGCCGACGGCGCCGGCTTCGCCCGCGCCGTCAGCGAACGGCTGGGCGGCTAGAAGCCCGCCTGACGCGAGCGGGCCGGCGCCCGATCGGCCGCAAAGGCCGCGATCCGGGCGTGGGCGTCACGAATCGGGGCCGGGGCGCGGTCGGCGCCGCCTTCGCTGACCTGGAACCGTCCGACCAGTTGCGTCAGGTCCGACGCCTCGCGGCTCAGGCTCAGGCTGGCGGCGGTCGATTCCTCGACCATCGCGGCGTTTTGCTGGGTGACCTGGTCCATCTCGTTCACGGCCGTATTGACCTCGGCTAGGGCCAGGGCCTGTTCCTGGGTCGAGGCGCGAATCTCGCCCATCAGATGGGTGATGTCGTTGATGCGCACGGCGATGGCCGACAGGGCCTCGCCGGATTCGCGGACCAGCACGACCCCGCTCTTGACCTGGGTGCTGCTGGTCGAGATCAGGGTCTTGATCTCCCGCGCCGAGTCCGCCGACCGCTGGGCCAGGGCCCGAACTTCGGAGGCCACCACGGCAAAGCCGCGACCGGCTTCGCCCGCGCGCGCCGCCTCGACCCCGGCGTTCAGGGCCAGAAGGTTGGTCTGGAAGGCGATTTCATCGATGACGCCGATGATCTGGCCGATCTGATCGGAGGATTTCTCGATCTCGCCCATGGCTGTGATGGCGCGCTGGACGACGGCGCCGCCAGTCTCGGCCTGGCTGCGGGTCTGGCCCACGACCACATCCGCAGCCTGAGCGTTCTCAGCCGCCTTGCGGACGGTGGCGGTGATCTCGTCCAGGGCGGCGGCGGTCTGCTCCAGACCGGCGGCCTGACGTTCGGTGCGACGCGACAGATCCTCGGCTGCGCTGCTGATTTCATTGGCGCCCGACTGCATGGACCCCGCGTTGCCGCGGATGACGGCGACCGCCTCATCCAGGGCCGCCATGGCGCGGTTGAAGTCCTCGCGCAGAATGGCGTAGTCGCCGGGGAAGGCCTCGCCGATCCGATACGACAGGTCGCCGGCCGCCATGGCCGACAGGCCGCGCCCCGTGGCCTGGACGACGGAAGCCTGAACTTCGGCCGCCACGCGATCAGCCTCGGCGCGGCGCTCGCGCTCGACCTCCGCAGCCGTGACGTCGGTCGCGAACTTGACGACCTTGTAGGGTTTGCCGTCAGCGCCGAAGATCGGGTTGTAACTGGCCTCGATCACTGCACGGGCGCCGCCCTTGCCATAGCGGATGAACTTGTCTGCGATGAACTCGCCCGCGTTCAGCCGACGCCAGAAGTCCGTGTAGGCGGGCGAGGCGGCCTCGGCGGGGTCCATCAGCATGCGGTGATGGCGGCCCTTAACCTCGGCCAGCTCATAGCCGATCACCGCGAGGAAGTTCGGATTGGCCGAGATGATGGTGCCGTCCAGCTCGAACTCGATCACGGCCTGCGACCGCTGAACCGCCGCCATCATGCTGCGCAGCTCGGCGGTCTCCGCCGCATCGGGGGAGGGGCGGGGCTGGAAGAAGGATTTCATGACGGACGTTCTACGCGAGCAGTTGATGTCCTGAATCGTGACATCAATTCGTTACGACGCGGCGCCCATGTATTTAGCCTCGACAAGCATCCAAATAGTGCATCCACTCGTATTTGGAATAAGCGCGGCAAATCACGATAGGCGATCATTCAACCCTGAATATCGCAATCCAAGGACCTGCCATTGTTACAGTTGCTTTCTACAGCATTATCGCCCCGCCAAGTTTTGCAACTGAAAATCGCTTTCGCCATCACCTTGGCGGCCCGGCGTTTCCAGACCGTAGCCGCCGAAGCCCGGCAGGCCTGCGGCCAGGAGGCGGCGCGGACCAGTCTGCTCTATTTCCTGGAGGGATCTCCCAGAGGCCTGACCCAGACGGAATTGGCGAGCCGTCTGGAGATCTCCGGCCCCAGCCTGACCCGGCAACTCGACAAGCTCGAGAGGCTGGGCTTCGTCAGCCGGCGCCGCATGATTGGCGACGGCCGGGTGCGTCTGATCATGATCGAGCCGGCCGGTCGCGAAGCCTTGCTGGAGTTGGACGTCCACGCCTCCGAAATGCGCGACCGCATATTCGGGGATATTCCACAGGCGGATCTGGAAACAGCCCAGCGCGTGCTGGATAAACTGGCGGCGCGTCTGGCCGTCCATCCAGGCCTGGCCGCGAAACCGTCCTAGCCCGCCTCGCCCAGCGCCATCAGCCCCGCCCGCGACGGGCACAGGTCGGCGATGACGCAAGACAGGCATTTCGGTTTCCGCGCCGTGCAGGTGTAGCGTCCGTGCAGGATCAGCCAGTGGTGCGCCTTGGGCAGCCACTGCTCCGGCACGACCTTGAACAGCTGGGCCTCCACCTTGTCCGGCGTGCCCGCATTGGCCAGGCCCAGCCGGTGCGAGACGCGGAAGACATGGGTGTCCACCGCGATGGCGGCCTCGATCCCCAGTTCGTTCAGCACCACCGACGCCGTCTTTCGCCCCACGCCCGGCAGGGCCTGGAGATCGGCCCGGTTCAGCGGAACCTCGCCGCCGTGTTGCTCCAGCACCAGGCGGGACAGGGCGATCACATTGCGGGCCTTGCCGCGATACAGGCCGATGGAGGCGATGTAGGGGATCAGCCCCTCCTCCCCCAGGGCCAGCATCTTCTGCGGCGTGTCCGCCACCCGGAACAGCCGCTCGGTCGCCTTGTTGACCGACACGTCCGTCGCCTGGGCCGACAGGGCCACGGCGACCACTAGGGTGAAGGGGTTGGAGAAGTTCAGCTCGGTCTTCGGCTCGGGCATGACGCCGGACAGACGCTCGAAAATGGCCTCGACCCGGTCCTCGTCCGGCGGCCAGCGCAGCACCGGAACGGACGCGCCGGTCATGACCGCCGGGCGTTTCGGACCGGGGATCTTGGACTTGGCGACAGGTTTTCGGGCCTTGGGCGGCGTCATGCCTCGCTGTCGCCGTCGTCGCGACGCGGGTCAAGACCCAGGCTGGTCAGGGCCGCATCCGCCGCCCGTTCGCCCTCCATCCAGGCGCCGTGGGCCGTGCCGTAATAGACCGGGGCCGTGGCTTCGCCCGCCAGGAAGATCCGATCCTCGACCGCCGTCCGCAACTTCGCCCGATCCCCCGCATGGCCCGGCAGGGCGTGGGAATAGGCGCCGCGCGACCAGGGATCGACGCCCCAGTTCGACACGGCCACGGCCTCCAACCGCCGCCGCAGGTTCGACCCCAGGGCCGCCACCAGTTCGGACACGGCGAAATCGACCAGGGCGGCGGGGCCTTGCGCCTCCAGCCCCCAGGCCAGGTCGGCGCCGAAATAGGCCTCGATCATCGGCCGCCCGAACGGCCGCAGGTGATAGCCGCAGGTCTCGGCCGTATCGATCCGGGTCCACAACTGGGTGTCAGGCTGGAAATCGCCCGCGCCCCGCACCGTCATATGCACCTTGGACGCCAGCCCCAGAGGCACGCCCGCCGTCGCCTCCAGCCAGGCCGGAACGGGCGGATCGATCCGCACCGCCTCGGTGGCGATCAGACTGTTGGGAACCGTCAGGATCACCACCCGCGCCGTCAGCTCGCCCCTGCTGGTCTCCAGCCGCAGCAGGGGGCCGGACCGGTCGATCCGGCGCACGGCGCAGTCGCGCACCACGACGTCGGACACCGCCTCGCCCAGACGGGCGATCAGCCGGCCATAACCTTCGCGCACCCGCCAGTTCACCCCGGTGTCGCCATAGGCGTCGTAATCCAGGCTGGACACCTCGGCGAACCGCGCCCCGTTCAGGGCGCCCGAGATAGCGTCCATCCGGGCGTTCCAGCGGCAGTCCGGGTCGAAGAAGTCGGACGCGGGCCGGTCTTCGCCCCGCCCGGCCGCTTCCGTCACACGCTGGTCGAAGGCGGCGAAGGCCTCGCCGAACTCAGCCTGCTCGGCCCGCGAGATCTCGTGGTCGAAGGCCTGGGTCCGCCACGGCGGCGGCGTCTGGTCCAGCGTCAGCCCTTCGGCCTCGACCCGCCCGGCCAGGACATTGTCGTCGGCCGAGTGCAGCCAGCCGCAGCCCATGTCCAGCCCCTCGCCCTCGACCCGCGCCGTCCAGGCGCGCCCGCCCATCCGGTCGCGGGCTTCCAGCACCAGAACCGACAGGCCGGGCCGCATCAGCCGGCGTGCGGCGGCGATCCCGGCCGCGCCCGCGCCGATCACGACGACATCGACCTGGGACGGCAGCGGATTGGAGGCTCGGGCGCGGTCGCTCATGGGCCGAGGACATACACGAAAACAGGCTTTGATCGGCCTCTTCGCGATTGGACATTGATTTTTGGACGGCGACGTCCATTTTAGCCCCGTTTCAAAACGCCGCACCCTCCCCCGGATGTCCCATGTCGCCTGAACTGAAGAAACGCCTGCCGCTGTTCGCCGCGGTCCTCGTCGGCCTCGCCCTGGTCGCGGGCGGGATCGTCTGGTGGATGAACGGCCAGAGGTGGGAAAGCACCGACAACGCCTTCGTCCAGGCCGACACCACCCTGATCAGCCCGCAACTGGCCGGCCGCGTGACCGAGGTTCTGGTCGGCGACAACCAGCGGGTCGAGGCCGGGCAGGTCCTGGTCAAGCTGGACGACGGCGATCAGCGCGCCGAACTGGCCCGCGCCGAGGCCAATCTCCAGGCCGCGCTCGCCGCCGTCGGCAATGTCGACGCCCAGGCCGAGCAGGAGAAGGCCGCCATCGCCGCCCGCGCCGCCGCCGTGACCCAGGCCCGCGCTCAGGCCGGCCTGGCCCGCGCCGAGGTGGATCGTTACGGCAAACTGGCCCAGCAGGGCTGGGTCTCGCAGCAGCGGATTCAGACCGAACGCGCCGGCGCCGCCACCGCCGACGCCAGCGTGCAACAGGCCCAGGCCGCCCTGGTCGCCGAACAGCGCACCGCCGGGGTGCTGGGCTCGACGCGCGAACAGAGCGTCGCCGCCGTCGAACAGGCCCGCGCCGTGGTCGAAACCGCCCGCATCGCCCTGGAACGCACCGTCATCCGCGCCCCCATCGCCGGCGTCGTCGGCGCCCGCAGCGTCCGGCCCGGCCAATACGTCAACGCCGGGACCCAGCTGCTGTCCATCGTGCCCCTGACCCAGACCTATATCGTCGCCAACTTCAAGGAGACCCAGCTGGACCGGATGCGACTGGGCCAGACGGTCGAGATTTCCGCCGACGCCTTCCCCGGCCGCAAGATCGAGGGCCGGATCGACAGTTTTGCCCCCGCCACCGGGTCCGAATTCGCCCTGATCCCGGTCGAGAACGCCACCGGCAACTTCACCAAGATCACCCAGCGGGTGCCCGTGCGGATCGTCGTCAGCGGCGCCGACCGCAGCCTGGCCCTGCGTCCCGGCCTGTCGGTTGACGTCAAGGTCGATCTGAAGAGCCAGGGCGGCCAGAGCTTCGCCGAGGCCTCCATCGGGACGCCTCGCCCGTGACCACCGCCAACCCGGCTGCGGCTGGGGGCGGGGTCACGCCGCAGAGCCCCGTCGCCGGCCATCCCGAGATCAACTGGACCATGCTGCTGCTCGGCTTCGCCGGCATGGTGGTGGGCCAGTTCATGGCCATTCTGGACATCCAGATCGTCGCGGCCTCCCTGCCCCAGATCCAGGCCGGCGTCGGCGCCTCGGCGGACGAGATCAGCTGGATCCAGACCGCCTATCTGATCCCCGAGGTGGTGATGATCCCCCTGTCCGGCTTCCTGTCGCGGCTATGGGGCACCCAGCGGCTGTTCCTGGCCTCGTGCGCCGGCTTCGTCCTGATGAGCATCGCCACGGGCCTGTCGACCTCCATCGACATGATGATCCTGTTCCGGACCATCCAGGGCTTCGTCGGCGGGGCCATGATCCCGACCGTCTTCGCCGTGGCCTTCACCGCCTTCCCGCCGGACAAGCGGGTCACGGCCAGCGTGGTCATGGGCCTGATCGTCACCCTGGCCCCGACCGTCGGCCCGACCCTGGGCGGACACCTGACCGAATGGCTCAGCTGGCGCTGGCTCTTCTTCATCAATGTGGCGCCGGGCCTGCTGGTCCTCTTCCTGGTCGGCCGCTACGGAAACTTCGACAAGGGCGACCCGTCCCTGGCCAAGGGCTTCGACTGGTGGGGCCTGGGCTTCATGGCCGTCTTCCTGATGAGCATGCAGTATGTGCTGGAGGAGGGCGCCAGGAACGACTGGTTCGACGACACATCCATCCTGCTGCTGGCGGTGGTCGCGGCCGTGGCGGGGCCGGTCTTCGTCTGGCGCTCGCTCACCTATCGCCAGCCGATCGTCGAGTTGCGCGCCTTCACCAACCGCAACTTCCTGGTCGGCTTCATCATGACCTTCACGGTGGGATTCGCCCTGTTCGGCGGCACCTTCCTGCTGCCGCTGTTCCTGGGCCGGGTGCGTGATTATTCGTCGGCCGAGGTGGGCACCACCATGGTGGTTTCCGGCCTGGCCATGTTCGCCACCGCCCCCTTCGCCGGGCGGCTGGTGCGCAAGATGGACGCCCGCATCCTGATGTTCGGCGGCTTCATGATGTGCGCCTGGGGCATGTGGGAGGCGCGGCTGGTCACGGACGAATGGGGCTTCTGGCAGTTCGCCTCGGTCCAGGCCTTCCGGGGCGTCGGCGTCATGCTGGCGATGATCGCCTCGCAGCAGGTGACGATGGCCACCCTGCCGCCGCACATGGTCAAGAACGCCTCGGGACTGGTGAACCTGTCGCGCAACGTCGGCGGGGCCTTCGGCCTGGCGATCCTGAACACCGGCCTGACCACCAATACCGCTGTCCATATCGGCGAGCTGACCAGCGGCATCGCCCAGGGCGACCAGGCGATGCGTCAGATGATGGCCGGCATGGCCCAGAGGTTCGCGGGCACCATCGACCCGGCCGCCTCTGCGATGAAGGCCGTCTATGGAATTCTGCAGAAACAGGCCACGACCATGGCCTTCGGCGACGCCTTCGCCCTGCTGGGCATCATGTGCGCCGGCGCCGCCTTCGTCACCCTGCTGGCCCAGCCGGTCAAGGCCCAACCGGGCGCGCCCCCGTCGGACGCCCACTGATGGCCCGCCGCCGGGGTCAGGTCGACGAGAAGAAGAGCGAGGCCATCCTCGACGCCGCCGCGACCCTGTTCGCGGACAAGGGCCTGGCGGTGTCGATGGACGAAATCGCCCGCGTCGCCGGCGTCTCCAAACAGACGGTCTACAACCGCTTCGCCTCCAAGCTGGAGATCGCCCGGGCCATGGCGGGCCAGAGGTCCGACGCCATCGTCGCCCCGCTGAAGACGGCCGGCGCCCCGGTCGAGGTGCTGGAGGCCCTGGCCCTGCTCCTGCTGGAACGAATCTGCCACCCGGACAAGGTCGGCTCGATGCGCGGCGTGGTGCTGATGTCGACCGAAGCTCCCGAGATCGCCCAGGCCGTCTATGAGGCCGGGCCCCTGCGCAGCCTGAAACTGCTGTCGGCCTGGCTGGCGGACCAGACGCGCGCGGGCCGGCTGAACGTGCCCGACCCCGACGGGGCGGCCGAGATGTTCTCGGGCCTGGTCCTGGGCCACGGCCATCTGCGGGCCATGCTGAACGTGCCCCAGATCGACGCCGACCACCGCCTCCGCCGCGCCCGCGAGGCCGCACGGGTCTTCGTCGCGGCCTATGCGCCGACCGCCTATGCGCCTGGCCAGGATCGCGCTAGTTGAGACCCGCCGCGTAGAGGAGTTCGCCCATGCTGATCCACCTGTCGTCCTGGCCCGAGATCGACGCCCAGATCGCGTCGGGCCGGCCCCTGTCGAAGACGGTCGTCGTGCCGATCGGCTCCAACGAGCAGCACGGGCCGACGGGCCTGTTGGGCACCGACTGGCTGTGCCCCGAGATCATCGCCCACGAGGCCGAGCGTTCGGACGCCGCCCTGATGGTCGCCCCCACCTTCAACATCGGCATGGCCCAGCACCACCTGGCCTTCGCCGGCACCATCTCCTTGCGCCCCTCCACCTTCATGGCCGCCATCACCGACTGGGTCTCGTCGCTCAGCCGCCACGGGTTCGAGCGGATCTATTTCCTCAACGGCCACGGCGGCAACGTCGCCACCATCGAGGCGACCTTCTCGGAAATCTACGCCGAATGGAGCTTCGTCGAGGACGAACCCCCATTTGTTCTGAAGCTCAAGAACTGGTGGGACCTGCCGGGCGTCCAGGGCCTGTGCAACTCGATCTTCCCCACCGGCCACGGCATGCACGCCACCCCGTCCGAGATCGCCGTGACCCAGGCCGCCTATCCCGACCGGATCAAGACGGCCGACTACAGCCCCCAGATCGCGCCCAGCGGCCCGATCCGCGACGCCCTCGACTATCGCGCCCGCTTCCCCGACGGCCGCATCGGCTCCGACCCGGCCCAGGCCAACCCCGAAAAGGGCCGCCGCATCATCGACCTGGCCGTCCCCGCCCTGCTGTCCGACGTCGCGGCCTTCGCCGCCGAGGCCCGGCCCGGAGACGCGTCCTGACCCGCAAGATCTGCGCCACCGGCGTTCCAACACCGGCTGTTCTGGGCGCCGAAATGCTGTCCGCCTCGGCCGAGGTCATCGCGGCGCGCACCACCCTGATGGTCCACGGCCTGACCGATCCGGCCGGCCAGGACAGGGTCGAACTGTCGCTGATGAGCTCGGAAAAGACCGAGGCCCTGTCCGCCTCCGCCGCCGCGCTCGCCGCCAGCGCCGGGACCGTCGGCAAACGCCTGGGCCAGGCCGCCCTGGACGAAGGCGCACGCGCCCTGCAGGCGGCGACTGAAATCGCCGGCGCCCGGACCCCGGCCGAAGCCGCCCAGGCCCAGTTCCGTTACGCCCTGGGCTGGTGGAGCCGCGCCGCCGGCCAGGCCCTGACCCTGAACGCCGAACTGACCCAGGCCCAGCCCGACGCCCTGACCCCCATCCACAAGACCGCCGTCGCCAACGCCAAGCGGTTGAGGAAGTCGTAGGGGCAACCGCTCACCCCCGTCATCTTCGGGCTTGACCTGGGATGCGGATATTCGGGACTAGCGCGGCGAGCAAAAGGGCTAGCCGGACGCATCAAGCGATGCTGCTAGGTGATCCACGATGGCCCGTACTTTCGCTGACGGCCGCGGCCCCGCCGGAAAAACAGCGTAAACCTCGGCGGGTTCGAGACGATAGCGATCGAGCAATTGTACAAGCTGGCCCCTGCGCAGTTCTTCTCCTGCCATGACGCGGGTGGCCAGCGCGACGCCGAGCCCTGCGACTGCGGCTGCAAGGACCCCTGGCGCCGAGTTGATCCAGAGTTTCGCCGAGACATCGACTGACGTAGCGGTGTGATTGTGCGTGAAGCGCCAGCTCTCGCGGCCGAACAATCCGTGCTGGACAATGCAATCGTGCCCGGCGATTTCAGCGGGACTTGCAGGCTCGCCACGTGAAGAGAGATAGGCGGGCGCGGCGACCACCAGCCGTTCGACCCGCGCGATTCTGCGAGCGCCGAAGGTGGAGTCGTCGAGCGGCCCGACTCCTAGGCGTATGGCTACGTCGACCCCCTCCGTGACGAGGTTCTGGCGCGCGTCGCTCATGACAATTTCGACTCGGAGATCCGGATGCAGCGGCAGGAACGTCGCCAGCGCCGGAATGACAGCGCGCGCGCCATAGAGCACCGGCATGGCGAGGCGGAGCACGCCGTGCAGCGAGTCAAGCCCTCGGGTCGCCTGCTCGGCCTCCTCCATCTCCGCGAGCAGATGTCTTGCACGCTCCAGGTACAGAGACCCGGCTTCCGTCAGGGAGATGCTGCGGGTAGTGCGCAACAACAGCGTCGTGCCCAGACGCGCCTCCAGCGCGCCGATGATGCGCGATACCGAGGGCTGCGATAGGTTCAGCTCGCGGGCCGCCCGCGAAAGGCCGCCGCCCTCGGCCACGCGGACGAAAACGGCCATCTCCTGCCAACGGTCACTCATTCGAAATCCGAATATAACCTGTTCGAATTCGACTGATACACGGCCTCTGGCGGATAGCCTAATTCCTCTCTCACGGCGATCACGCCGTCTCATCGTTTGATCTTCGGTAGGTCATTGCCGAACTCAATCGATACCTAAAAATACGGAGCGAGTTCCAATGTCGATCAAGATTTATGGCGACCCAGGCTCGGGAAGCCTGCGTCGCGTCACGTCAGCATCAGCCGCGATGGGCGTGCCGATCGAACGCGTGAACATCGACCTCTTCAAGGGCGAGAGCCACACGCCGGAGTTCCTAGAGCTCAATCCGCACGGCCTTTCGCCTGTGATGGTGGATGGCGACTTCGTTCTCTACGAGTCTTCGGCGATCAATCTTTATCTCGCGGAGAAGGCGGGCAGCGACCTCGCCGGCGCCACGACGCGCGAACGGTACGAGATCCTTCAGTGGATGTTTTGGTCGGGCGAACAGTGGCGGGTCTTCGCGACGCTCACCTTCGACGAGGTGCTCGCCAAGCGTTTCGTGGGCCTGCCTGCGGACGAGACCATCGTGCAGTTGGCGT
Organism: Brevundimonas sp. EAKA; assembly: GCF_000698025.1. Lineage (NCBI taxonomy): Bacteria > Pseudomonadati > Pseudomonadota > Alphaproteobacteria > Caulobacterales > Caulobacteraceae > Brevundimonas > Brevundimonas sp. EAKA. The sequence continues at coordinate 16,907 of NZ_JMQR01000022.1, forward strand.
TCGCCAAAATCCGCGCTGCGGCAGCGGTGCTGGACGCCCATCTCGCGGATCGACAGTTCATCGTCGGCGATCGGCTGACGCTGGCCGACCTCGATATCGCAGGACCTTTCTCGCAGAATGAGCGGACCAAAATCCCGCTCAACGAATTCCCTAACTTGGTCGCTTGGCAGCAGCGACTGTTGAAGACGGCGCCCGCGTGGGCCGCCACCAAGCAGGAGGTCGATGCTCGCATCGACGGCGCTCTCGACGCGGCCGGAATCAAACTGTGAAGCTTAGCGCCGACGCCTTCAGGCGTCGGCGCATTGCGCACAAGCCGAGCTAGTGGCCAACGCTGCACGCCCGAAATCCCCCTCACCTCAGCGGCAAAAACAACTCCGCCGCCGCCCCCTCTCCGGCTCCCCCAGGAACTCAGCATCCGGGCATGATCGTGGTCCAGCGCCGTCGTCATCATCCTCATCCGTCGTGATGAGGCCACCTTGGCGCCGGACGCCGTCGCGCGCTCGACCGATCTTGCGGTTTGAAACGGCCCCTGACACGAGGACCGCCTAAGCTGCTCCGGTCCCCTTGTCGCGATGCGGGCATCCCGGCCAGCAGCAGGGGCGGCGTTTGCCGTCGCTCAGGTTCTCGCGACCCCAGTCGATCCGCTTGAGCCGGGTCTCGGCCTTCTTAGCCGACTCGACCCAGCAGATCCATTCGTTGCGGGCCAGGGGGGTGATCGCCGTCCAGGTCGCCAGGGCTGCGGCGTCGCGGCTCAGCGCCGCCCGCAGATCGGCGGGCAGGGGGTGGACGACGCCGCCGGGCAGGGCTGCATCCTCAGCCATGCGCCATTTTCGCAGCCCCGGATTTGCGCCGCAAGCCGTGTCCTGCCCACCCCGTGGGGCGGGGAAGTCAGGCGACCTCGACCACCTTCAGCTTGGGCTTCTTGAGCTTGGAGGTCTTGGCCGGGCGGACCGCCTTCTTGGCGGCCTTTTCGGCCTTCTTGGCTTCCTTCTCGGCCATCTTCAGCGCCTTCTTGGCGGCCTTGGCCTCGGCCTTGGCGGCGTCGGGGGCGGCGTCGGCGGCGGCGGCCAGTTCAGCCAGCTGGGCCAGGAAGGTCTCGCGCTGGCCCTTGGGCAGCAGGGCCATGATCCGCTTGTCGGCGGCCTCGACCAGCGGGCGGGCGGCCTCAAGCCGGGCGGCGCCCTCCGTGGACAGACGGACCGCCTTGGCGCGGGCGTCCAGGGTCGAGCGTTCGCGCTCCAGCAGGCCCTTGGCGGTCATGCGGGTGACCAGGTCGGCCAGGGTCGAGCGGTCGATGCCGGTCATCCGCACCAGTTCGGTCTGGGTCAGACCGGCCTTCAGCGAGGCGGCCTCAAGCACGGCGAACTGTCGCTGGGTCAGGCCGTCGGCGCCCATTTCCTCGGAATAGATGTCCAGGGCCAGTTGCAGGGCCCGGTGCATCAGGTGACTGGGCGAGGTGGCCAGAGGCCCGACCTTGCGTAACGACTTGCCAGACTTGACCATATCGACCGTCCCCCGAGTGTCTTTCGTCCGCATGCGTACCAGCCGCGCTTTACGATTTGACGCGACACGTATGTCACTTCCGCGACATTCTGTCTGTAGGCTCCCGTGGTTTCGTCAGGTGCGCGCGCTACATTCCCGTGTCGGGAGAAATGGGACCGGGCTCCTCGTCCTTGGTCATGTTCTTCATGATCAGCGGCACCTGGGACAGGCCGAAGATCGAGGCGGCGATCCACAGGACGCCGCGGAAACTGGTCCAGACGTCGTTCGGATTTGGGGTGTCGCGGCCCAGGGCGTGCCAGAGGGCGGTCACGGCGGCGGGGCTGCGGAAAATCTCGTTCAGGATCGCCACCGCCAGGAAATACAGGCCGTAGCGCAGGGTCAGGGTGCGCCAGGCGGCGTCATTGACCTTGATGGCCGAGCCCAGCAGGGCCTTGAACGGATATTTCTTCAGCGGGATCGACCCCAGCAGGATCACCGCCAGCAGGCCGTTCTGCACCGTCAGCTTCAGCTTCACATAGAGGTCGTCATGGGTGAGGACGGTCAGCAGGCCGAACACCAGGGCGAACAGGCCGGTGATCAGCGGCAGGGGGGCGAACCGCCGCTCCACCGCATAGCCGATGATCAGGGCCAGGCCCGAGGCGCCGACCAGGACCCAGGTCGCCAGGATCATGTCCCGGCTGACGAAATAGCTGATCATGAAGGCGGCCAGGGCGCCGAAATCGACGGCCTGGCGGATCCACTGGCGGTTCTTCTTCGGTTCGGGAGAAGCGGTCGTGTCGGTCATGTCAGTCTTCCAGTCCCACAAGCGCGCGGGAGAAGGCGCGGGCGTCGAAGGGTTGCAGGTCGTCGATCCCCTCGCCCACGCCGATCAGCATAAGCGGGGCGTCGGAGGCCTGGGCCACGGGCACCAGCACCCCACCCCGCGCCGTGCCGTCCAGCTTGGTCATGACGATGCCGGTGACGAAGGCGGTGCGGCCGAAGATCTGTTCCTGGGCAAGGGCGTTGCGGCCGACCGTGGCGTCCAGCACCAGCAGGGTGTCGTGGGGGGCCGCCGGATCGATCTTCTTCAGCACGCGCACGATCTTGAGCAACTCGTCCATCAGGGCCGACTTGTTCTGCAGCCGGCCGGCCGTATCGACCAGGACGACGTCGAACCCCTCGGCCCGCGCCTTGGCGTAGGCGTCGAAGACCAGGCCGGCGGCGTCGGCGCCGTCGCGACGGCTCTCGAACTCGGCGCCCGCCCGGTCGGCCCAGACCTTCAGCTGTTCACGGGCGGCGGCGCGGAAGGTGTCGCCGGCGACGATCATGACCTTGGCGCCCTTGCCCGTCAGGTCGGCGGCGATCTTGCCCAGGGTCGTGGTCTTGCCCGAGCCGTTCACCCCGACGAACAGGACGACATAGGGTTTGGGCCCGCTCAACGGGTCGAAGGTCGCCTGGCGCGGCGACAGTTCGGCGGCGACGGCCTCGGCCAGGGCCTCCTTGACCTCATGTTCCTGGGCGTCCTTGCCGAACTTCAGCGCGCGGAAGCGTTCGACGATCCGGGCCGAGGCGGCGGGGCCGAGATCGCTTTCCAGCAGATGCTCCTCCAGCCGCTCCAGCGCCGCCTCGGACAGGGGTTCCTTGACGAAGCTGGCGACGACCTGGTCGGTCATCTGTTTGGAGGAGCGCGAGAGCCCCGCGGACAGGCGCTGGAACCAGCCCTTTTTCGGCGTATCGGTCATCGGATGGCTTTAGCGGCGGCGGAGGCCGACGTCATCCGCATTCGCATGCAGACGGCGGCCTGCGTCATCGGGCGCCGGGGCGGGGATTTCAGACTCTCGCGGGAAAAAACAGAGTCTAGATCGTATGAATCGTCTGAAATCCGCCCTCTCCGCCGTGTCCGTCCTCTGGACCGCAGACTATGAGGCCGACGGGAGCCCAGGCTGGGAAAAGACCCCGAAGATTCGGCAAGACCTTGAAATCCCTGATGAAGCACCAGCGTCATTGTGACAGTTGGCGGATGGGGCGCGGCGCCGACACGGCGGAAACGGCCGCTTGCGGCGCCAGAACGACGAATATACGTTACATGTACGAATCATATAGTCCGGAGTCAGGCCTTGGGCATCGTCAATATCGAGGACGCGCTGCACGAACAGCTGCGTCGCGCCAGCAAGGCCTCCTATCGGTCCATCAACGCCCAGGCGGCCTTCTGGATAAGGATCGGCCTGTTGTGCGAGACCAATCCGGGCCTGACCTTTCAGGACCTGGTGGCGCGTGAGCTGAAGGCGGCGGGCGTGGACGCGACGGCCCTGATGGACGCCCCGGCTCCGACCGGCGCGGCTGCATGACCAAGACCCCCGCCGAGGTCGAGTTGATGGCCGAGGCCGGGCGCCGGCTGGCCTCGGTCTTCACCCATCTGGACGGGCTGGCGCTGGCCGGCATGACCACGATGGAGATCAATGACCGCGTCGAGGCCTTCATCGTCGATGAACTTCAGGCCCGGCCCGCCAGCAAGGGCCAGTACGGCTATGGGTTCGTGCTGAACAGTTCGCGCAATCAGGTCGTCTGCCATGGCGTGCCGTCGACGGACGAGATGCTGAAAAGCGGCGACATCGTCAATCTGGACATCACCCTAGAGAAGGACGGCTTCATCGCCGATTCCAGCAAGACCTATCTGATCGGGACCGTGGGGCCCCAGGCGCGGCGTCTGGTCCGCACCACCTATGAGGCGATGTGGAAGGGTATTCGGGCCGTGCGGCCGGGGGCGAAGCTGGGCGACATCGGCTTCGCCATCGAGCAGCACGCCAAGAAGGCCGGCTATTCGGTCGTGCGCGAATATTGCGGCCACGGCATCGGCCGCGAAATGCACGAAGACCCCCAGGTGCTGCATTTCGGCAGGGCGGGCACGGGCGTGACCCTGCGCGAGGGCATGGTCTTCACCATCGAACCCATGCTGAACCAGGGCCGCCGGACGGTGCGGACCGAGGACGACGGCTGGGCCGTGGTGACGGCCGACGGGATGCTGTCGGCCCAGTTCGAACATACGGTGGCGGTGACAGGGGACGGGGTGCGGGTGCTGACATTGCGGCCCGAGGAGAAGCGGGCGGCGGCCTAGAGCGAAGTCGTCACTTTCGATGCTCAGTTGCGCCCCCGCATGCTAGAGTGGGGTGAAAGACGCTCAGACGCGTCTGAACCCGAGGCTTGATGCTCACACTGAGCGTCGCGACGGGATCGGAAAGGGAGGCCCATGGCTCCCGTATCTCAAGATGAAGATCTGGGCTCCGCCCTGGCCCTGGCGGTCATTTCGGTGTCCAGCGCACCGCTGCTGCTGATGGACGAGGCGTTCGACATCGTCGCCGCCAGCCAATCCTTCCTGATGGAATTCGGGCTGGACGACGATGCGGTGGTCGGGCGGTCGATCTTCGACCTGGGCGGCGGGGAATGGAACCTGCCCCGGCTGCGCTCCCTGCTGGGCGCGGTCGGTTCCGGCGGGGCGGACGTGCCCGACTATCAGCTGGACATGCCGTTCCGGACCGCCGCGACCCGCAGCCTGAAACTGAACGCCAAGCGCCTGGCCTTCTCCGACGTCCAGCCCGTGCGCCTTTTGCTGACCATCGTGGACGTCACGGCGGACAAGGCGGCCCAGAAGAAGATGGACGACCTGGTGCGGCAGAAGGAGGTTCTGCTTCAGGAGGTTCAGCACCGCGTCGCCAACAGTCTGCAGATCATCGCCAGCGTGCTGCTGCAGACCGCGCGGAAGACGGAATCGATCGAAAGCCGCGCCCATCTGACCGAGGCGCACAACCGCGTCATGTCGGTCGCCGAGGTCCAGCGCCAGCTGTCCCTGAACAAGGTCGGCGAGGTCGCGCTGAAACCCTATCTGGCGCAGTTGTGCGGCAGTATCGGCGCCTCGATGATCGCCGACCATGATCTGGTGCGGATCGAGGTCAGCGGCGACGCCAGCGCCCTGGACGCCGAGGTCTCGGTCAGTCTTGGCCTGGTCGTCACCGAACTGGTGATCAACGCCCTGAAACACGCCTTCCCCAACGGGCGGAAGGGCCTGGTCAGCGTGGATTTCCAGTCGCGGTCCCAGGATTGGGATCTGACGATTTCCGACGACGGCGTCGGCATGCCGAAGAACCCGGACGATTCAGAAGCCGGCCTGGGAACCGCCATCGTCAAGGCCCTGGCCAGCCAGCTCGACGCCACGATCACCGTCAAGGACCTGGACCCCGGCACGGAGGTCTCGGTGCTGCATCGCAAGACCGACGAAGAGACGGCGGCCGCGCCGGCGGTCTAGGCGCATCGGCAGGCGACGTCGGACGGGGGGATTCTCTCCCGTCGTCATTCCGGCCTATATGAAGGCTGACGACCGGCGCGCGCCGGGATGAACGGACGACCCCATGGCCGAGCCCCTGCCCTTCCATTCCCCCAAGACCCACGGCTTCGTGCGGGTGGCGGCGGCGACGCCCGTCAGCCATGTGGGCGACCCCCGGGCCAATGCGGAGGAGCACGTCGCCCTGATCCGTCAGGCGGCCGATCAGGGGGTGGACCTGATGGTGTTTCCGGAATTGTCGCTGTCGGCCTACGCCATCGACGACCTGCATATGCAGGCGGCCCTGCTGGACGAGGTGGAGCGCCAGATCGCGGTGATCGCCCAGGCGACGGGCGAGCATGATCTGGTCGCCGTGGTCGGGGCGCCGATCCGCAACGGCGACGCCCTGTACAACTGCGCCGTGGTGATGGGCGCCGGCGAGGTTCTGGGCGTCGTGCCCAAGACCTATCTGCCCAACTACCGGGAATATTACGAGAAACGCTGGTTCGCCCCGGCGACGGCCCGCGCCGAGGACGTGATCCGTCTGAACGGCGAGACGGTGGATTTCGCGCCCGGCCTGGTGTTCGAGGCGGTCAACCGGCCGGGCTTCGTCTTCGCGGTCGAGATCTGCGAGGACTATTGGGCGCCCCTGCCCCCCTCGCCCCGCGCGGCCCTGGCGGGGGCGCGGATCCTGCTGAACCTGTCGGCGTCGAACATCGTCATCGGCAAGGCCGACGAGCGCGCCATGCTGAGCGCCAGCCATTCGGCCCGCACCCTGTCGGCCTATGTCTTCACCGCCTCGGGCTGGGGCGAGAGCACCACCGACCTGGCCTGGGACGGTCAGGCGACCATCCACGAACTGGGGTCGAAACTGGCCGAGGGCGAGCGGTTCGCCCTGGAGAACCACCTGACCCTCGCCGACGTCGACGTGGACCGGATCGGGCTGGATCGCCTGAGAAACGGCACCTTTTCCGAATGCGCGCGGGTCGAGGGCGAACCGGCGACCGTCGTCCCCTTCATGGCGCGCGAGGACGTGGTCGAGAGCGAGTTGATCCGGCCGCTGGACCGTTTCCCCTTCGTGCCGGACGAGGCCGGACGGCTGGATCAGGACTGCTACGAGGCCTTCAACATCCAGGTCCAGGGCCTGATGCGCCGGATGACGGCGACCAATGGCGAGCGGCTGGTCATCGGCGTGTCGGGCGGGCTGGATTCGACCCAGGCCCTGCTGGTCGCCTGCCGCGCCTTCGACCGGCTGAACCTGCCCCGGACCAATATCCTGGGCTTCACCATGCCCGGCTTTGCGACCTCGGACGGGACCAAGTCCAACGCCTGGGCCCTGATGAAGGCTCTGGGCGTGACGGGGGCCGAGATCGACATCCGCCCCGCCGCCGAACAGATGTTCAAGGACATCGGCCACCCCTATGCGGCGGGCAAGCCGGTGCACGACATCACCTTCGAGAATGTGCAGGCCGGCCTTCGGACCGACTATCTGTTCCGCCTGGCCAACCAGAACCGGGGCTTCGTCCTGGGCACCGGCGACCTGTCGGAACTGGCTCTGGGCTGGGCCACCTACGGCGTCGGCGACCATATGAGCCACTACAACGTCAACGGCGGGGTGGCGAAGACCCTGATCCGCCACCTGATCCGCTGGGTGGCCGACCGCGAACTGGTCGGCGCCGAGGCGAGCCCGACCCTGCACGCCATCCTGAACACCGAGATTTCGCCCGAACTGGTGCCGGCCAAGGACGGCGTGATCCAGTCCACCGAGGGCACGGTCGGCCCCTATGCGCTGAACGACTTCTTCCTGTTCTACATCAGCCGCTTCGGCCTGAAGCCGTCCAAGGTCGCCTTCCTGGCGCACCAGGCCTGGAGCGACGCCGGCGCCGGACATTGGCCGGCCAACACGCCGGAGAACGAGCGGGTCGAGTACGACCTGGCGACCATCAAGGCCTGGCTGCGGAAATTCCTGATCCGCTTCTTCCAGACCGCCCAGTTCAAACGCTCGGCCCTGCCGAACGGGCCGAAGGTGGTGACCGGCGGCTCCCTGTCCCCGCGCGGCGACTGGCGCGCCCCGTCGGACGGCAATGCTCGGGTGTGGCTGGACGAACTGGACGCCAACGTGCCGGACGCCTGACGGCGTCGGTTCCTTGTTCGGGCTATCGCGCTTCGCGCTACTTGAGCCCGCGAATTCGGGCTATCGCGCTTCGCGCTACTTGAGCCCGCGAATTCGAGCTATCGCGCTTCGCGCTACTTGAACCCGCGAATTCGAGCTATCGCGCTTCGCGCTACTTGAACCCGCGAAATCGCTCATATCCACATTCGAAACGCGGATATTGCGTGACGCATGGGGTCCACGCCGCTAGAAGCTTCGCCATGACCGAAGACGTGACCAAAGACTCAAACGGCAACATCCTGGCCGACGGCGACAGCGTGACCCTGATCAAGGATCTGAAGGTCAAGGGCTCGGGCGGCGTGACGCTGAAGCGCGGGACCCTGGTCAAGAACATCCGTCTGACCGGCGACACCGACGAGATCGAGGCCAATGTCGACAAGGTGCGCGGCCTGGTCCTGCGCGTCGAGTTCGTGAAGAAGGCCTAAGCCCCCTTTTCATCGGGCGATGCAGCCGCCATCTAGCGGCCTATGACCGACACCCTCGACGCCCCCGTTTCGACCGCCGCACCCCAGAATTCTGGCGGCAAGATCCCCGTCACCGTCCTGACCGGCTATCTCGGCGCGGGCAAGACCACGCTGCTGAACCGGATCCTGACCGAGGATCACGGCAAACGCTACGCCGTCATCGTCAACGAGTTCGGCGAGATCGGCATCGACAACGACCTGGTGGTCGGCGCCGACGAGGACGTGTTCGAGATGAACAACGGCTGCGTCTGCTGCACGGTGCGCGGCGACCTGATCCGCGTGGTCGCCGGCCTGATGAAGCGCCAGCGTCCCGGCAAGCCGGCCTTCGACGCCATTATCGTCGAGACCACGGGCCTGGCCGATCCCGGGCCGGTGGCCCAGACCTTCTTCGTCGACGAGGACGTCAAGGCCAAGACCCAGCTGGACAGCGTCACCACCCTGGTCGACGCCAAGCACGTGATGGCGCGTCTGGACGATTCAAAAGAGGCCCGCGAACAGGTGGCCTTCGCCGACCGGATCATCCTGAACAAGGTCGATCTGGCGACCCCGGAAGAGCTGGACGCGGTCGAGGCCCGGCTGCGGGCGCTGAACCCGCTGGCGCCCATCGTGCGCGCCGAACGGTCGAACGTGCCGCTGGACCAGGTGCTGGGCCTGGGCGCCTTCGATCTGGAGCGGATTCTGGAGGTCCAGCCCGATTTCGCCAACCCGCCGCACGGCGCGGACGGCCATGTGCACGACGAGCACTGCGGCCACGACCACCACCATCATGACCACGACCACGGGCATGATCATTCGCACGGCGACCATTCCCACGACGCGCATTCCCATGGCGCGAGGGGTCACGCCCACCAGGACGACATCAAGGGCATCTCCCTGTCGCTGGACCGTCCGCTGGACGGCGCCAAGTTCACCGCCTGGCTGGACCGGCTGCTGGGCGAGCAGGGTCAGAACATCCTGCGCGCCAAGGGCATCATCGACGTCCAGGGCGAGAACCGCCGTCTGGTCTTCCAGGCCGTCCACATGATCCTGGAGGGCGATCTGCAGCGCGAATGGGGCGAGAACGAACGCCGCTGGAGCCGCGCCGTCTTCATCGGCCGCGAACTGGACGAGGCCGCGCTGCGGGCCGGGTTCGAGGGTTGCGCGGCCTAGAACGACCTTCCCCCGCTTGCGGGGGAAGTGTCAGGTCGTGGCGCGTAGCGACACGCCTGACGATGGGGGAAGTCTCTTCTGAACGAAGACTTCCCTCTCCGACCCTGGTTCGCTGCGCGAACGACGGGCCACCTCTCCCGCAAGCGGGAGAGGGTAAGAAAAAGGCCGGCGGATCGCTCCGCCGGCCTTTCTATCAGGCAGCCGGTTCGGCTCAGCCCTTCTCGAACAGCTTGTTCCAACGGCGCTTGTCGCGGGCCTTCCAGGCGCCGCGGTGGTAGGCGTCGGAGCCGATCAGGGGGACGACGGTGGTGGCTTCGGCGAAGACCATCTGCTCGTGGGTGGTCTGGACCTTGCCCCAGGAGGCGGCCTCTTTCAGCGTCGAGGAGGAACAGGCGCCGTCGCGGACGTCGGCGACGGTGATCTGGACCGCATAACGGTGCATCTCGGCCTCGACGCCGAGGATTTCGGCGCAGACGACGGTGTCCTGGGCGAAATTCTTGGGCACGCCGCCGCCGACCATGAACAGGCCGGTGACGCCGGCGGCGATCTTGATGTCTGTCAGTTCGCGGAAGTCGGCGATGGCGTCCAGCATCAGATAGGGCAGACCGGCCGCGGCGCGTTCCTTCTGGTGCTTGACCAGGCCGAAGCCGGCCGATGAGTCGACGAAGGCCGGGCAGAAGATCGGCACGCCTTCTTCATAGGCGGTCTGGATCAGCGAGCCGGGCTTCTTGGCGTTGCCCTCGCTCAGCCACTTGCCCATTTCCCAGATGAACTCGCGGCTGGAATAGCCGCGCGGCTCCAGCCGGTTGGCGATCTCCAGGATGGTGTGGTCGCAGGCCTGGAGCTCTTCCTCGTCGATATAGGTGTCGTAGATCCGATCGACGTAGTTCTCGCGCAGGACGTTGTCGTCCACCTCGCCGGCGGCCTGATAGTGTTTGAAGCCCAGGGCCTCGAAGAAATCCATGTCGACGATCGAGGCGCCGGTGGCGACGACCGCGTCCACCATGCCGAACTTCACCATGTCGCGGTACACGTGCATGCAGCCGCCGGCCGAGGTCGAGCCGGCCAGGATCAGCCACGGCGAGCAGTCCTTGTCCTCGATGGCCATGGAGAAGATGTCGGCGGCGCGGGCGGTGTCGCGGCTCGAGAACGACATCTTGCGCATCGAGTCGATGATCGGGCGCGCGTCGAAGCTGGTGATGTCGACATGCTCGACGACGTTCTGCAGCAGCTGGGCCTTGGTGTTGGCAGTCATGGGTGACTCGTGAATCGTGAGGCGTGAATGGTGAAGTGCGGTCAGTCGTGCCGCCGTTGCTTCAGTCGCGTCGAAAGGGCGGAGAGCATACGCCCGATCCGCTCCATGTCGGCAAGCAAAGGCTGGAGATTGTCAGTCGTTAGATAGCCGAGACGCGCGCCGATGAGGAGATGGGTTTCGACCTCCGCGAGCGACCCGCGCGCGACGCCGAGGAAGTGGAAGAACTCACCCGTTCCGTTTCGGCCTGCGCCCTCCGCGATATTGGCGGCCACGCTGACGGCTGAACGACGAACTTGACTGATCAGGCCAAACCGCTCGTCAGACGGCCAGGAGACCGAGCAACGATAAACGGCTTCAACCCAATCAACCGAGAGCTTCCAGACGTCTAGATCGCGGTGAGTTCGCAAGTCGGTCATGGCTGACAATCACGACTCACGATTCACCTCTCACGATCAGCGTCGCGACTTCTTCCTCTGACCGGCCTTACCTTTCGGACGTGACAGACGCACGACCTTGCGGGCGTTCTCCTCGGCCGTGGTGCGCACGGTGGGGATGGAACGCGGCGCCAGGCCGTAGAGCGAGGCCATCGGGGCGTCTTCGACGATGGCGATGTCGTGTTCGCCATAGCCGTTGAAGCCGGTCGACATGGCGACGCCATAGGCGCCGAGCATGCCGATTTCGATGAAATCGCCTTCGCGGATGTCGGCCGGAAGCCAGAACGGACCCGGCATATGGTCGATCGAGTCGCAGGTCGGACCATAGAACTGGAACGCCTTCAGCTCGGACGCAGCCTCGCCGTCCCGGACCAGTTTGGTCGGGAAGGGCCAGCGCGAGTGGGTCGCGTCGAACAGCGAGCCGTAGGAGCCGTCGTTCAGATACAGGGCGTCGCCCTTGCGCAGGTCCACACGGGCCAGGATCGACGAGGATTCGGCGACGATGGCCCGGCCGGGCTCGCACCACAGCTCGGTCGTTTCCGACACCGGCATCTCGTTGAAGCCGCGATGGATGGCGTCGGCGTATTCGCTCATGTCCGGCGGAACCATGCCGGGATAGACCGAAGGGAAGCCGCCGCCGACATCGACGATGTCCACGATGACGCCCGCACGGCTGATCGAACGGCCGACCTGGGCCATGGCCGCCTGATAGGCGGTCGGGCGCATGCACTGGCTGCCGACATGGAAGCTGACGCCCATCAGCCCGTCCTTGACCGCCTGGCGCGTGGCCAGCAGCAAGGCGGGGGCCTGGTCGGCGGGAACGCCGAACTTGCCCGACAGGGTATAGGCGGCGCCGTCGGCCGAAACCGCCATGCGCACGATCAGGTTCAGGTCGTCCGCGCCGCCGGTGGCGTCGAGGATCTTGTTCAGCTCATCCACGCAGTCGAGCGAGAAGGTGCGAACGCCGTGTTCGAAATAGGCCTTGGTGATCGCAGACCGGCTCTTGACCGGATGCATGAAGGCCAGGCGAACGTCATGGCTGACCGAACGCACCAGTTCGATCTCGGCGATGGACGCCACGTCGAAGCCGCGAACCCCGGCCTCGATCAGGGTCTCGATGACCCAACGCGACGGATTCGCCTTCACGGCATAGAAGACGTCGGCTTTTAGATTATCCTGGAACCAAAGCGCCGCTACGGATACCGAACGCGGTCGCACGAGGGCGACGGGACGTTCAGGGGACCGCTCACGGACCAGGTCCAGGGGAAGCTGATACGTGCGCAATTCACGTAACCCCCTGCTAATTGTGAAACCCAGACCGGCGTTAGCAGCGCTTAACGGTTAGACCACGGGGTCCGCCGGAAGCCGCGATATGGGGGCATCGGACTGTCATGTAAAGGGGTTTTTTCGTGGCGGGGCCTGGGTTTGGACTGTCACAAATCCCCCGCGACAGTGTCACAGCCCCCCAGGGGCGCAACCTTGGCCTTTTCACGCCGTTGATGAACGGGAGGCGTGAATGAATCGATGGCTGTTCCTGTGGCGCAAGACGCGGCGCCAACTGTGGGTGCGGGCGACCGCCTACGCCGTCTTCGGCCTGGCGGCCTCGCTGCTGGCGGCGGCCCTGTCGCCCTGGGTGCCCCAGGACATGGCCGAGCGCCTGGGCGGAGAATCGGTCGAATCCATCCTGACCATACTGGCGTCCAGCCTGCTGGGCGTCGCGACCTTCTCGGTCGGGGCCATGGTGACGGCCTATACGTCGGTGTCGTCCGCCGCCAGCCCCAGGGTCGCGGCCCTGGTGACCAGCGACGAGGAAACCCAGAAGTCGCTGGCGACCTTCGTCGGCGCCTTCCTGTACGCCATCGTGTCGGTGACGGCGATCAACGCCCATTACTACGGCCAGAACGGCCGGGCGATCCTGTTCCTGTTCAGCCTGGCCATGGTCGGGCTGGTGGCGTTTCGCCTGCTGGCCTGGATCAACCGCCTGTCCAGCCTGGCGCGGGTCGGGCACATGATCGAGCTGGTCGAGTCCTATGCGCGGGATGCGCTGGAACAGCGCCGTGACCTGCCGCGACTGGGCGGTCGGGCGGGCGGCCTGGAAAACGGCGCCGTCGTCGTCGCCCCCGCCACCGGCTATGTCCAGAACGTCGATCCCGACCGGCTTCAGACCCTGGCCGAGGCGCGCGACTGTCAGGTCGAGGTCGTGGCTGCGCCCGGCGCATTCGTGCGGCGCGGCGGGGTGCTGGCGCGCATCAGCCTGACCGCCTGCGACGACACGGCGCAGGCCGACTTCTGCTCGGCCTTCGCCCTGGGCGATTCCCGGTCCTATGATCAGGATCCGCGTTTCGGCCTGATCGTGCTGGGGGAGATCGCCGCCAAGGCCCTGTCTCCCGGCGTCAACGACCCCGGAACGGCGATCCAGATCATCGGCGCGGGCGTCCGCCTGCTGGACGTCTGGACGGGCGACGCCAGTCCGGAAAAACAGCCCCCCGCATCGCGACCGGCTGTTCGTGCCGGGAATCGCCGACGCGGACCTGCTTGACGATGTTTTCGGACCGGTGGCCCATTACGGGGCCGGAGACGTCGCCGTCGCCGTGCGGCTTCAGAAGGGCCTGAAGACTCTGGCGACGACGCCGGCCCTGGCCGGGGCGGTGGAGGTTCTGGCCCGCGAGGCGCTGGACAGATCGCGCGTCGCCCTGCCGATCGCCGCCGATGTCGCACGGGTCGAGGCGGCGGCCGAGGCCGGTTGAACGGGTCGGGTCTGGACGAGATTGCGCCTGCCGTGCGATTAAGACTTGCCCAGAAGCCTTTGTCGCGTCATGCGGCGCCCGTTCGCCACAGCCTCCCAGCGAGTTCATGACCTCATCCGCAGCCGCCGTCGCCCCCGGGCTTGTCCTGGCGCGTGACGTGTCGAAGACCTTCGGATCGCGAAAGGCGCTGGACGGCGTCTCGATCTCCGTGGCCTCGGGCGAGATGGTCGCCCTGATCGGCCCGTCGGGATCGGGCAAGTCCACCCTGCTGCGCTCCATCACCGGCCTGCAGTCGATCGATCCCGGCAAGGGGACGATCAGCGTCTTTGGTGAAACCGTCCAGAAGGACGGGCGCGTCACCGGCGCCGTGCGCCAGGCGCGCGGCAAACTGGGCATGATCTTCCAGCAGTTCAATCTGGTCGGGCGGCTGAGCCTGTTCTCCAATGTCATGCTGGGCGCCCTGGGGCGTCTGCCGGCCTGGCAGGGCCTGCTGGGCCTGTGGCCCCAGGCCGACAAGGATCGCGCCATGGCGGCCCTGCACCGGGTCGGGGTCAGCGACTACGCCGGGCAGCGCGCCAACACCCTGTCGGGCGGCCAGCAGCAGCGGGGCGCCATCGCCCGCGCCATCGTGCAGGGCGCCAAGGCCATCCTGGCCGACGAACCCGTCGCCTCGCTGGACCCCGTGTCCGCCCGCAAGGTCATGGAGCTGCTGGTCGAGTTGAATCGCCGCGACGGCATGGGGGTGATCGTCACCCTGCACCAGGTCGACTACGCCATCCGCTACTGCGACCGCGTCATCGCGCTGCAGGGCGGCAAGATCGTCTATGACGGTCCCGCCACGGGCCTGGATCAACAGCGCCTGATCGATATCTATGGTCCTGAATTCGAGGACGCGTTCTGGGAGACCAAGGCATGAGCCCGTTTCAAGCTTCTTTGGCGCGTCGCTTCGTAGCGAAGGCCGGCGTCGCCGCCCTGGGCGCCGCGATGATCCTGGGCCTCGCCTCGTGCGGCGGGGGCGACGAGAAGCCGGCGGCCGGGACCATGCCGTCGGAACTGACCTTCTCCATCCTCTCGGCCGAGGGCCAGGCCTCTTCGGGCCCGCTGTGGCAGCCGCTGCTGGACGACATGTCCAAGGCCGTCGGCGTGCCGGTGAAGCCCTTCTTCGCGGGCAACTACAATGTCCTGATCGAGGCCATGCGGTTCAACCAGACCCAGGTGGCCTGGTTCTCGGCCAAGCCGGCCCTGGAAGCCGTGGACCGCGCCCAGGGCGAGGTCATCGCCCGCATCGTCGATCCCGAGGGTCGCGACAGCTACACCTCGACCCTGATCGTGCGCAAAGGCTCGGGCGTCACGCTGGACAAGGTGCTGGCCTGCGGCAAGCAGTATGATTTCGGCATCGGCGACGCCCAGTCCACCTCGGGCACGCTGGCGCCCCTGACCTTCCTGTTCAATCCGCGCGGCATCGTGCCGGCCCAGTGCTTCAAGACCGTGCGCTCGGCCAGCCACCAGGCCAACGCCTTCGCCGTCGCGACCGGCGTGGTCGATGTTGCGACCTCCAACTCGGTCAACACCGTCTTCATGCGCCGCGAGAACCCGCAGCTGGCGTCGCAGATCGAGGACATCTGGGTGTCGCCGCCGATCCCGGAATCCGGCATCGTCATCCGCGAGGATCTGGATCCGGCGCTGAAGGAGAAGCTGCGCAGCTTCTTCCTGACCTACGGCCAGGGCCAGGGCCCCGAGGCCGAGCGCCAGCGTCAGGTGCTGGCGGGCCTGAACTATTCAATGTTCCGCGCCGCCGACGATTCCTACCTGGACCCGGTGCGCGAGATGGTCGCCGACCAGAAGCTGAGCGAGGCCAGGGCCAAGAACGACCAGGCCGGCGTCGCCGCCGCCGAACGCGACCTGGCCGCCCTGCGCGCCAAGCGTGAGGTCCAGCCTTGACCGAAGCCAGCCTCGACATGGCGGCCAAGGGCGGCGTCGCCCCGACCGCCATTCCCTCGGCGCCGACCAAGTCGCTGTCGGCCACCCTGTTCGACCTGATGCTATGGGGCGGTCTGGCGATCATCCTGATCGCCAGCTTCGGCAAGGTGGACATGCAGAATTTCGGCCGGCTGTTCTCGGGCTCGTCGAACATCTCCACCTATGGCGCCGACCTGCTGCGGCCCGACTGGGGGGCCATCTTCCCGCCGGGAGACTTCTGGACGTCGTTCACCCATGTCTTCACCCAGCCGACGACCAGTCTGGCGGGCCAGATGTGGCTGACGGTGCAGATCGCCCTGTGGGGCACCTTCCTGGCCGTCTTCATCGCCCTGCCCCTCAGCCTGATGGCGTCGCGCAACATCGCGCCCGGCTGGATGGTCTTCATCGTGCGCCGGTTCATGGACCTGCTGCGGTCGATCCCCGACCTGGTCATCGCCACCCTGTTCATCGTCGCCGTGGGCCTGGGTCCGCTGGCCGGCGTGCTGGCCCTGGCGCTGAACACCGGCGGGGTTCTGGCCAAGCTGTTCTCCGAAGCGGTCGAGTCGATCGACAAGGGGCCGGTCGAAGGCGTGCGCGCCACCGGCGCCGGCAAGCTGCACGAGATCGTCTGGGGCGTCTTTCCCCAGGTGGCGCCGCTGTGGACCTCGTTCGCCCTGTATCGGTTCGAATCCAACAGCCGCGCGGCCACGGTGCTGGGCCTGATCGGGGCCGGCGGCATCGGCCAGACCCTGTTCGAGAGCATCCAGGCCTTCGACTACAGCCGGGTCGCCGCCATCGCCATCGTCATCGTGGTCGCCGTGACCCTGATCGACACCCTGTCCCAGGTCATGCGCAAACGCCTGCTGTAACGGTGGGCGCCGTGCCCGGGACGCAGGAAAAACAGTCACACTCGTCTGGTCTAACCGTCGTGAAATCGATGCTCAGGGAGATCTTCAAATGATCCGCACACTGAAACTGGCGACGGCGGCCGCCGCCCTTCTGGCCCTGGCGGCCTGCGGCGACGGCTCCGGCGGCGGGAGCTCGGGCGCCCGTTCGGGCATCTGGTCGGCCGGTTCATCGACCGTCTTCCCCTTCGCCACCCGCGTGGCCGAGAATTTCGCCCGCACCGCCGGCGGCGCCGCGCCCCGCGTCGAATCCCTGGGCACCGGCGGCGGCATCCAGGCCTTCTGCCAGGGCGTCGGCCCGAACACCCCGGACATCGCCAACGCCTCGCGTCCGATGAAGGCGTCGGAGTTCGACCTGTGCCAGAAGAACGGCGTCACCGACATCGTCGAGATCAAGATCGGCTTTGACGGCATCGTCGTCGCCACGGCCCGCAACGGCAACGGCTTCAACTTCGAACTGAACGACCTGTACGAAGGCCTGGCCAAGGAAGTGCCCGGCCCCGACGGCCAGTTCGTCGCCAACCCGGCCAAGACCTGGAACGAGGTCAACAAGGGCCTGCCGAACCAGCGGATCCAGGTCTATGGCCCGCCGCCCACCTCGGGCACACGCGACGCCTTCCTGGAGCTGGGCATGACGCCGGGCGCCAAGCTGGTGCCCGCCACCGCCGCCGTGGAGAAATCCGACAAGGACCGGTTCGAGGCCCTGGCCCACACCCTGCGCGAAGACGGCGCCTGGATCGACTCGGGCGAGAACGACAACGCCATCGTCCAGACCCTGACCCGCACGCCCGGTTCGCTGGGCGTGTTCGGCTATTCCTTCCTGGAACAGAACCTAGACACGGTGAAGGCCGAGACCATCGACGGCGTCACCCCCAACGCCGACACCATCGCCAGCGGCGAATACCCGCTGTCGCGCAGCCTCTTCATCTATGTGAAGAAGGCCCATATCGGCGTGATCCCCGGCCTGCAGCAGTATATTCAGGAATTCCTCTCGGAAGGCGCCGCAGGCAAGGGCGGCTATCTGGCCGACCGCGGCCTGATCCCGCTGCCCGAAACCCAACTGGTCGCCCAGCGCGCGACCGCATCGGCCATGACCCCGATGCAGCGGCCCGCCAAGTAGGGCGGAACCGACGGCCGTCCTGCCCCTTCTTTCGCCGGTCCGCACCGGCTAAGAGGGGCGGGATAGCTGTCAGGATTCATTGATGACCACCAAGCCCGCGCGTCTGCGCAAGGCCGTTCTGCCCGTCGCGGGCCTCGGCACCCGCGTTCTTCCCGGCACCAAGACCACGCCCAAGGAACTGCTGAACGTCGTCGATCGGCCGATTCTGTCCTATATCGTGGAAGAAGCCCGCGAAGCCGGGATCGAACACATCGTCTTCGTCACCGGCCGGTCCAAGGGCGCCATCGAGGACTATTTCGATCACCAGATCGAGCTTGAGGCCCAACTGCTGGCCAAGGGCAAGATCGAGATTCTCGAGATGATGAACGCCGAGCTGGCCTCGGCCGGCGAGATGAGCTTCACCCGCCAGATGCAGCCCAAGGGGCTGGGCCACGCCGTCTGGTGCGCCCGCGACATCATCGGCGACGAACCCTTCGCCGTCATCCTGCCCGACGTCATCGTCGATTCGCAGCCCGGCGCCCTGAAACAGCTGGCCGAGGTCTATGCCGAGACCGGCGGCAACATCATCGGCGTGGAATCCGTCGATGTCGAACTGGCCCACAAATACGGCATCGTCGATCCGGTCGGCCGTCAGGGCAACCGGATCGAGATGAAGGGGATGGTCGAGAAGCCCGCCCCCGGCACGGCGCCGTCCAATCTGTCGATCTCGGGCCGCTACATCCTTCAGCCGGAGATCTTCGACCTGCTGGCGACCCAGGAGAAGGGCGCCGGGGGCGAGATCCAGCTGACCGACGCGATGGCCCGCCTGATGGAGCGCCAGGCCTTCACCGCCGTCGAATACGCGGGCGTCACCCACGACTGCGGCGACAAGATCGGCCTGCTGCGCGCCAATGTGGCCCTGGCCCTGAAACGTCCCGACCTGGGCGAGGCGGCGCGGGCGGCGATTGCGGCCCTGCTT
>NZ_JMQR01000023.1:0-35495 GCF_000698025.1 Brevundimonas sp. EAKA
CTCTCTGGTCGCCTGGTCCCTGACCATCACCGATCTGGACCCGCTGCGGTTCGGCCTGCTGTTCGAGCGGTTCCTGAACCCCGAACGGGTCTCCATGCCCGACTTCGACATCGACTTCTGCCAGGAGCGGCGCGAAGAGGTGATCGACTATGTCCAGGACCGCTACGGCAAGGACCGGGTGGCCCAGATCATCACCTTCGGCACCCTGCAGGCGCGGGCCGTGCTGCGCGACGTCGGCCGGGTGCTGCAGATGCCGCTGGGCCAGGTGGACCGGCTCTGCAAGATGGTGCCGAACAACCCGGCCAATCCCGTCACCCTGGCCCAGGCCATCGACCTTGAGCCGCGCCTGAAGGAAGCCAGGGACGCCGAACCTGCGGTCCGCACCCTGCTGGAGACGGCGCTGGAGCTGGAGGGGCTGTACCGCAACGCCTCGACCCACGCCGCCGGCATCGTCATCGGCGACCGGCCCCTGGTCGAACTGGTGCCCCTGTACCAGGATCCGCGCTCGACCATTCCGGCCTCCCAGTTCAACATGAAATGGGTCGAGCCGGCGGGTCTGGTGAAGTTCGACTTCCTGGGCCTGAAGACCCTGACCGTGCTGGACCGCGCGCGCGGCTATCTGGAACGGCGCGGCGCGGCGCAGGACTGGAACGGCCTGCCGCTGGACGACGCCCGCACCTATGAGCTGATGGCCTCGGGCCAGACCGTCGGGGTGTTCCAGCTGGAATCCCAGGGCATGCGCGACACCCTGCGCAAGATGCGCTGCGGCTCCATCGAGGAGATCACCGCCCTGATCTCGCTGTATCGGCCGGGGCCGATGGAGATGATCGACACCTATATCGACCGGAAGTTCGGTCGGGCCGAGGTCGATTATCTGCACCCCAGTCTGAAGGAGGTGCTGACTGAGACCTACGGGGTCATCATCTACCAGGAACAGGTGATGAAGATCGCCCAGATCCTGGCGGGCTACAGCCTGGGCGAGGCCGACCTGCTGCGTCGCGCCATGGGCAAGAAGAAGAAGGAGGAGATGGACTTCCAGCGGGCGCGCTTCGTCAAGGGCGCGCTGGAGAAGACCGTCCCCGAGACCCAGTCCGGCTCGATCTTCGACCTGGTGGCCAAGTTCGCCGGTTATGGCTTCAACAAGTCGCACGCCGCCGCCTACGCCCTGATCTCGTTCCAGACCGGCTGGCTGAAGGCCAATCATCCGGTCGAGTTCTTCGCCGCCTCGATGAGTCTGGACCTGTCGAACACCGACAAGCTGGCGGTCTTCTATCAGGACGCCAAACGGTTCGACGTGCCGGTGCTGCCGCCCGATCTGAACCGGTCCTCGGCGGACTTCGACGTGGCCTGGGACGACAGTCGTGGCGTGGTCCTCTACGCCCTGGGCGCCATCCGCAACGTCGGGCTCGAGGCGATGAAACACGTCATCGAGGTGCGCGAGACCGGCGGTCGTTTCGCCGACATCTTCGACTTCCTGGAACGGGTCGATCCGCGCAGCGTCAACAAACGGGCGCTGGAAGGCCTGGCCAAGGCTGGCGCCTTCGACAGCATCCATCCCAACCGCCGCCAACTGGTCGAACAGGCCGACGTCCTGATGGCCTATTGCCAGAGCGTTGCGGCCGAACGCGCCTCGTCCCAGGTCTCCCTGTTCGGCGGCGACCAGGCCCATGTCGGCCGGCCGCGGCTGAAGAGCGTCGAACCCTGGGTCGGGCCCGAGCGGCTGGACCATGAACTGTCGGCGGTCGGCTTCTATCTGTCCGGCCACCCGCTGGACGAGATGACCTCGGCTCTGAAGCGCAAGCGCGTCACCTTCGTCGCCGAGGCGATTCCCCTGGCGGAATCGGGCCACGAGGCCTTCCAGATGGCCGGGGTGGTGCGCCGCAAGCAGGAACGCGCCAGCGCTAGGACCGGCGAGAAATTCGCCTTCGTCACCTTCTCGGACCCGACCGGCGAGTTCGAATGCCTGTTCCCGCCCGAACAACTGCGCAAATGCCGCGAGGTGCTGGAGCCCGGCGCCTCGGTCATGGTGCGGGTCCGCGCCAAGGCGTCGGAAGGGGAGGTGCGGTTCTTCGGCGACGACGCCAGCCAGATGGACAATCTTCTGGATGACGCCAACATCGGCCTGCGCATCCATGTCTCGGCCCGCACCGCCGACGCCGAGGCCCTGAAGGCCCGGCTGGAACGCGCCCGCTCCGGCGCCATCGGCAAGGGCGGTGAAATCTCCCTGGTCGCCTCGCTGGAAGGCCGTCAGGAGGTCGAGGTCAAGCTTCCCGGCCGCTACCGGCTGGACGGCGCCCTGCGCGGCGCCCTGAAGTCGGCGCCGGGCGTCCTGATGCTGGAGGAGGCGTGATGACCGCGCTGTCCCACGCCGCCGGAACCTTCGAGGTCAAGATCACGCCGGTCGCGCCCGAGCCGGACGCGCCCGCCGACACCCACGGCCGAATGAAGCTCGCCAAGACCTTCCACGGCGATCTTGAAGGAACCGGCGTGGGGGAGATGCTGGGGATCATGGCCGGCCAGTCCGGCGCCTATGTCGCCCTGGAGCGGGTGACGGGCGTGCTGAACGGTCGCCAGGGCGGTTTCTCCATGGTCCATCGCGGCGTCATGAACGCGGGGTCGCAGGAGCTTCTGATCACCATCGTGCCGGGCTCAGGCAGTGGTGATCTGGCGGGAGTAAGCGGGGTCTTCCACCTGACCATCGCCGACGGGGAGCATCGTTATGTCCTGGACTACAGCCTGCCTGAATGACGCTCCGAGGGTGGGTTGCATATGGTCAAGCTGTTGTAATTGCGGAACCGCCTGAGCCGTGAAGGGTTGGTTCAGTCTACAAGGGAGACTGTTCCAATGAAAAATCTCGTTCTCGCCGGCGTCGCTTCGGTCGCTTTGCTCGGCGCCTGCAATCAGGGCGGCGACACCGCAGCCCAGAATGCCGACGAAGCCGTCAATGCGACCCAGGACGCCGCTTCCGGCGTCGTCGGCCAGACCTCCGCCGCCACCATGGGCGCCAACACCGTCGAGGGCTTCGTCACCAGCCTTGCGGTCGGCAACATGTATGAAATCGAGGCCGCAAAGGTCGCGGCCGACAAATCGACCAACGCCGACGTCAAGGCCCTGGCGGCCATGATCGACAAGGATCACACGGCTGCGGGCGAGAAGATGACCTCGGTCGTCGCGACGGCGGCTCCGAACGTCACGGTGCCCACCACGCTGGACGAACGTCGCCAGGGGCTGATCGACAATCTGAAGGCCGCTACGCCGGCTGATTTCGACAAGGTCTATCTGGAGCAGCAGGTCGCCGCTCATAACGAGACCCTGACCCTGCTGAACGGTTTCGACGACAACACCGACGCCCCGGCCCTGGCCGGTCTGGCTCGGGAGCTGATCCCGACCATCACGGCCCACCGCGATCGCGCCCAGGCCCTGATGGATGCGATGAACTAAGGGCGACGAATTTTGCCCATGACAGGCGGTCCCGAAAGGGGCCGCCTTCTGTGTTTTGTCAGGCGGCGCTTGCTATTCGGGCCTATCCCGCCTACATGGCCCCCGCATTTCGCAACGCGGGCGAGGCGCGTTTCGGGGAGACATCCCGATCCGCTCCATTCCGAGGGTCTTGTGACCTTTAATCCCCCGCGCCACGTTTGATCGGAAAAAGGACTGAACGATCATGGCTCTGCCTGAATTCTCGATGCGCACCCTGCTTGAAGCGGGCGCCCACTTCGGCCACCAGACGCACCGGTGGAACCCGAAGATGGACCGCTACATCTTCGGCTCGCGCTCGAACATCCACATCATCGACCTGTCGCAGACGATGCCGCTGTTCCACCAGGCTCTGGTGGCCGTGCGCGACGTCGCCGCCAAGGGCGGCCGCGTCCTGTTCGTCGGCACCAAGCGCCAGGCCTCCGAGCCGGTCGCCGAAGCCGCCAAGCGCTGCGCCCAGTACTACATGAACAACCGTTGGCTGGGCGGCACCCTGACCAACTGGCGCACCGTCTCGGGCTCGATCGCCCGTCTGCGTGAACTGGAAGGCATCCTCGAGAACGGCGGCGAAGGCCGCGTCAAGAAGGAACTGCTGAACCTGCAGCGCGAGAAGGACAAGCTGGAGCTGTCGCTGGGCGGCATCAAGGACATGGGTTCGATCCCGGACATCATGTTCGTGATCGACACCAACAAGGAAGCGATCGCGATCCAGGAAGCCCGCAAGCTGAACATCCCGATCATCGCCATCCTGGACACCAACTCGGACCCGGACGGCATCACCTATCCGGTCCCCGGCAACGACGACGCCGCCCGCGCCATCCAGACCTACTGCGACCTGATCGCCGACGCGGTCCTGGACGGTCTGGCCGCCGGCGCCTCGGCCTCGGGCGTGGACCTGGGCGCTGCGATCAATCCGGAAGAGCCCATGCTGCGTGAAGCCTCGACCCCGGTCGAAGCCGACGCCGCTCCGGCCGGCACGGAAGACGTCGCCGCTGAACTGGTCGCCGCCGCTGAACCGGCTGTCGCCGATGAAGCTGCTCAGGCCGCCACTTCGGAAGCGAACGACGCCGTCGAAACCGAGAAGGCCACGGGCTGATCGCCCGACGGCCCTCCTTTTGACGCTACGCTTGCCGCGCGGCGGCTCGCTACTTGAGCGTCAATCAGAAGGCCGTGCGTTGAACTGACACACGGCCGGGCTAAATCAGCCCGGCCGTTCCCACATACGAATCCCCCAAGGAGAAGAACATGGCCGAGATCACTGCCGCCCTCGTGAAGGAACTTCGCGAGCGTTCGGGCGTCGGCATGATGGACTGCAAGAAGGCGCTGGTCGAAAACGACGGCAACATCGAAGCAGCGATCGACTGGCTCCGCGCCAAGGGCCTGTCCAAGGCCGCCAAGAAGGCCGACCGCGTCGCCGCCGAGGGCCTGGTCGCCGTGGCGTCCAAGGAAGACGGCAAGGGCGAAGTCGCCGCCGCCATCGAGTTCAACGCGGAAACCGACTTCGTCGCCCGTAACGAACTGTTCCAGAACGCCGCCAAGTCGTTCGCCCAGCTGGGCCTGGAGCATCACACCGTCGAGGCCCTGCACGGCGCCGAACTGGAAGCCGGCAAGACGGTCCAGGACGAAGTGACCAACATGATCGCCACCATCGGCGAGAACATGCAACTGCGCCGCGCCGCCCGCCTGTCGGTGTCGGAAGGCGTCGTCTCGACCTATGTCCACAACGCGGTTTCGCCGGGCGTGGGCCGTATCGGCGTGCTGGTCGCTCTGGAAGGCGAGGGCGACAAGACCGCCCTGCGCGAACTGGGCCGCAAGATCGCCATGCACGTCGCCGCCACGGCGCCGCTGTCGCTGAACACGGACGACCTGGACCCCGCCGCCATCGAGAAGGAACGCACCGTCCTGACCGAAAAGGCCAAGGAAGAAGGCCGTCCCGAAGCCATGATCGCCAAGATCGTGGAAGGCCAGATCAACAAGTTCCAGAAGGACGTGGTGCTGTCCAAGCAGCCCTTCGTCATGGACCCGGACGTGACCATCGAACAGCTGGTCGCCAACTCGGCCAAGGAACTGGGCTCCTCCAACCTGCACCTGGCCGGCTTCGTCCGTCTGGCGCTGGGTGAAGGCGTCGAGAAGGTCGAAGGCCCCGACTTCGCGTCGGAAGTCGCCTCGATGATGGGCGGCAACTAAGCAGTCTTCCCCTCATTCGTGAGGGTTTTGTATCAGAAGGGCGCGTTCGGCTTTGATGGCCGGCGCGCCCTTCGTCTATAAGAAGTCGCCTGATTCAAAAGGCGCCGCATTCAAACGGACCCCCGCCGCATGCCCGACGCCCCCGCCAATTTTCGCTACAAGCGCGTCCTGCTCAAGGTCTCCGGCGAAGTCCTGATGGGCGATCAGGCCTTCGGCGTCGACATGAAGACCGTGGACACCGTGGCCAAGGCCGTGGCCCAGGTCGCGGCCGAGGGCGTGGAAATCTGTCTGGTGATCGGCGGCGGCAACATCTTCCGTGGCCTGTCCAAGGCGGCGGCGGGCATGGAGCGCGCCCAGGCCGACTATATGGGCATGCTGGCCACCATCATGAACGCCCTGGCCATGCAGTCGGCGCTGGAGAAGATCGGCGTCTCGACCCGCGTGCAGAGCGCCATTCCGATGGCCGCCATCGCCGAACCCTACATCCGCCGCCGCGCCCTGCGTCATCTCGAGAAGGGCCGCGTGGTCATCTTCGCCGCCGGCGTCGGCGCGCCCTTCTTCACGACGGATTCGGGCGCCGCCCTTCGCGCGGCCGAAATGGGCTGCGACGCCCTGCTGAAGGGCACCAGCGTTGACGGCGTCTATACGGCGGACCCCAAGAAGGATCCGACCGCGACCCGCTACGAGACCCTGACCTATCAGGAGGTTCTGGCCCAGGATCTGCGGGTGATGGACGCTTCCGCCATCGCCATGATGCGCGACACGGGTATTCCGATCGTGGTCTTCTCGATCCGCGAAGACGACTCCCTGCGCCGCGCCCTGACCGGCGAGGGCACCTGCACCATCATCCAGGACCGCGCCTGATCGTTCGACGATCCGTTTAAGACAAGAGAGACCAAGACCATGGCCAAGCCCGAAGTGAAAACCTATCGCGACCGCATGGAGAAGGCGGTCGTGGCGCTGAAGGAAGAGTTCAGCGGGCTGCGCACCGGACGCGCCAACGCCGGCTTGCTGGAGCCCGTGCGGGTCGAGGCCTATGGATCGGCCTCGCCGCTGTCGGCCGTCGCCGCCATCAGCGTGCCCGAGCCGCGGATGATCTCCGTCAACGTCTGGGACAAGGGCATGGTGGTCGCGGTCGAAAAGGCCATTCGCAACGCCAACCTGGGCCTGAACCCCATCGTCGACGGACAGACCCTGCGCATCCCCGTGCCGCCGCTGACCGAGGAGCGCCGCAAGGACCTGGTCAAGCTGGCCGGCAAGTACACCGAGCAGCAGAAGATCGCCGTGCGCAACGTGCGCCGCGACGCCAACGACGATCTGAAGAAGGCCGAGAAGGCCGGCGAGATCAGCCAGGACGAACAGAAGAAGCTGGAGGCGGACATCCAGAAGGAGACGGACGCCGCCATCAAGCGCATCGACGAGGCCTTGAAGACCAAGGAACAAGAGATCATGCAGGTCTGAGGCGGAACGGCTTGGGTCTGAAGGGACGGAACGACAGATGACGGCAGACCGCGCCGCGCCTTCGAGCTCGCGTTCCGATGGACCACGCCATGTCGCCATCATCATGGACGGCAACGGCCGCTGGGCGAGCGCCCGGGGCCTGCCGCGCGCCATGGGACATCGCGAGGGGGTCCAGGCGCTGAAGCGCACGATCCAGGCCGCGCCCGATTTCGGCATCGAATGCCTGACCGTCTTCGGCTTCTCGACCGAGAACTGGAGCCGTCCGGCCGAGGAGGTCTCGGACCTGATGGGGCTGGTGCGGACCTATGTGGCCAGTGATCTGGCGCGGCTGGAGAAGGCGGGCGTGCGCCTGCGCATTCTCGGCCGCCGCGACGGACTGCCGTCCGACATCGCCGCCATCATCGAAAAGGCCGAGCGCCAGACCGCCCACAACGACCGGTTCATGCTTCAGGTCGCCTTCAACTACGGCGGCCGGGCCGATCTGGTCGACGCCGCGCGTCGCCACATGCAAAGGCTGCTGGCGGGCGAGACGGTCGAGCCGATCGATGAAGACACCCTGGCCGCCGGCCTGGCCACGGCGGGATCGCCGCCGCTGGATCTGATCGTCCGCACCTCGGGCGAGCAGCGCCTGTCGAACTTCCTGCTGTGGGAAGCCGCCTACGCCGAACTGGTGTTCCAGGACATCCTGTGGCCCGACTATGGGCCGAAGGCGCTGGGGGAGGCGGTCGCCGCCTTCGCTCAACGCGAACGCCGCTACGGCGGGCGAGAGGACGCGCCTGCGCGCGTGTCGGCCTGATGGCGGTCAAGGGGCGGGATATCGCCTTGAGGGCGGCCTCGGCCGCCGTCCTGGCGCCGGCGGCGGTGGCCGCCACCTGGTTTGGGGGCGTCTGGTTCCTGGCGCTGATGCTGGCCGCCTGTGTCGTCCTGGCCTTCGAATGGGGCGCCATGAGCGCGCCCAAGGCTCCGCGTCCCGTCGGTTTCGCGGTGGCCCTGGCCGTCGTGGCCGCCGTCGTCAGCGCCTATTTCGGCGTCATGTCGGTCGCCTTCGTCATCCTGGTGTTCGGCGCCGCCGCCGCGGGGCTCTATGCCCGAAGCCGAGGCCAGCAGGCCGTGGATGCGGCCTATGGCGTGCTTTATCTGGGTTGGCCCTCGGTGCTGCTGATCTGGCTGCGCGACGGGGACGGCGCGGTCGGTCTGCACTGGACGGCGCTTGTCTTCGCCGTGACCTGGTCGGCGGACATCCTGGCCTATCTGGCGGGTTCGACCCTGGGCGGGCCGAAGCTGTGGCCGCGTTATTCGCCCAACAAGACCTGGTCCGGCTTCGTCGGCGGCATTCTGGCGGGCGCGGTCGCCGGTGCGGCGCTGACGGCCTGGTTCGACATGGGCCGCCTGACCGTCTTCTGGGGCGCGATCCTGGGCCTCGCGGCCGCGCTGGCCACCATGGGCGGCGATCTGTGGGAGTCGGGGCTCAAGCGCCGGTTCGGCGTCAAGGACGCGGGCAACACCATCCCCGGCCACGGCGGCCTGCTGGACCGGGTGGACGGGTTGATGTTCGCGGTCGTGGTGGTGGCGGCGGGACGTCTGCTGGTGGTTCTGATGGAAAAGGGCGCGTCTTGATCCGTCGCCGCGTCACGGTTCTGGGCTCTACCGGCTCGGTCGGCTCGTCGACCCTGGACCTGATGGAACAGGCTGAGGCCACCGGCACGGGGGCCTTCGAGGTCGAGGCCCTGACGGGCGGCGCCAATATCGCCAAACTGGCCGAGCAGGCGCGGCGCTGGAAGCCGAAACTGGCGGTGACGGCCGACCCGAAGAGGCTGACCGATCTGCGCGACGCCCTGGCGGGAACCGGCGTGGCGGCGGCGGCGGGCGAGGACGCCATTGTGGAGGCGGCGACGCGGCCGGCCGACTGGATCATGGCGTCCATCGTCGGGGCCGCAGGGTTGAAGTCGGCCTGGGCGGCGGCCGAAACGGGCGCCATCCTGGCCTTGGCCAACAAGGAAAGCCTGGTCTGCTGCGGCCCGGCCCTGATCGAGCGCGTTCGACGGGCCGGGGGGCGGCTGATCCCGGTCGATTCCGAACATTCCGCCATCTTCCAGGTGTTTCCGGCCGATGCGCCCGAGCAGGTGTCGAAACTGGTGCTCACCGCCTCGGGCGGGCCGTTCCGCCAGACCCCGCGCGCCCAGATGACCGGGATCACGCCCGAACAGGCCGTCGCCCATCCGAACTGGAGCATGGGGGCCAAGATTTCGGTCGACAGCGCCACCATGGCCAACAAGGGCCTGGAGATGATCGAGGCGGCCTATCTGTTCGCCATGCCGGCGGAGCGGATCGACGTCGTGGTCCACCCCGAATCGATCATCCACAGCCTTGTGGAATATGTGGATGGTTCGACTCTGGCCCAGATGGGGCCGCCGGACATGCGCACGCCGATCGCCTGCGCCCTGGCCTGGCCCCATCGCATCGCCTGGCCCGCGCCGAAGCTGGACCTGGCGGCTCTGGGGCGATTGACGTTCGAAGCGCCCGATCTGGCGCGGTTCCCGGCCCTGGATCTGGCGCGTCAGGCCTTGCAGGCAGGGGGGGCGGCGCCCGCCGTGTTCAACGCCGCCAACGAGGTCGCGGCCTTTGCATTTCTTGACCGCAAGCTGGCCTTTCTCAATATTGCCGCAGTCGTCGCCGAAACCCTTGATCGTGCGACGAAGGCGGGGATGGTTTTCGGCTCTGGAGACGCCTGTGGCGCGGCCCTTTCGGTCGACGCCCAGACCCGTCTGATGGCCGGAACCATAATCGCCGGACTGGCGAACGCGGCCTGATCGGCCAGGGGAGACGATTTTACAATGCTGGGCGCTCTGGGTCAGATCCTGATCTACATCGTGCCGTTCCTGCTGGTGCTGACCTTCATCGTCACCATTCATGAGCTGGGTCACTTCCTCGTCGCCCGCGCCTTCGGCGTGAAGGTGGACCGTTTCGCCATCGGTTTCGGCAAGGCGATCTTCAGCCGCACCGACCGGCACGGCATCGAATGGCGGTTCGGCTGGATGCCGTTGGGCGGGTATGTCAAATTCTCGGGCGATCTGGACGCTTCCAGCGTGCCGGATCAGGCGGGCCTGGCCGAGCTGCGCCAGCGGGTGATCGCCGAGAGCGGGCCGGGGGCTGAGCGCGACTATTTCCACTTCAAGCCGGTTTGGCAGCGCGCCCTGATCGTCGTGGCCGGGCCCGCCGCCAACTTCCTGCTGGCCATCACCATTTTCGCGATCGTCTTCATGAGCGTGGGCGCGCAACTACGGCCCGCCCGCGTGGCCCAGGTCCAGGCCGGTTCGCCCGCCGCCGCCGCCGGCTTCCAGGTCGGCGACCTGATCACAGGGGTGAACGGCAAGGCGATCAAGGACGGCGGAGAGGTGACGCGCACCGTCATGCTGTCGACCGGCGATCCCGTTCGATTCACCGTCGAACGTGCGCAGCAGGTGGTGGAGCTGACCGCCGTTCCCGAGCGTCGCGAAGAGAACGATCCCATCGCCGGGCGGGTCAAGGTCGGCCGGATCGGCCTGGGGCTCGCGCCTGCGCCGGGCGATCTGCGTCATGTTCGCTATGGGCCTGTGGACGCCGTGGTCGAAGGCGTGCGCCAGACCCGCGACGTCGTCGGTTCGACCCTGACCTACCTGGGGCGTCTGGCGACGGGTCGGGAGTCGGGCGACCAGTTCAGCGGTCCGTTGGGCATCGCCAAGGCGACCGGTTCGCTGACGACGGCGGCGGTGGAGGCCAATCCGGCGCCCGAGGCCATCGCAATCAACCTTCTGCTCACCCTGACAACCTTCGCCGCCATACTTTCGATCGGAATCGGCTTTCTAAATCTCTTGCCCATCCCTGTGCTGGACGGCGGACATCTGCTTTTCTACGGCTATGAAGCCATAGTGCGGCGGCCCGTTGCGGCGCGGTATCAGGAGATGGGCTATCGCGCAGGTCTTGCGCTTCTGGCGGGATTTATGTTGTTCGCGACGTGGAACGACCTACAGAAGCTCAACATCTTCCAATTCCTCGGCGGGCTCGTCTCGTGAGCCGACGCCAGCCCCCGATGGTTTCCAGAATGAACGACATGACATCACGCGCCGCCGTCCGACTGGGCGCCCGATCCAGCCTCCTCGCGCTGGCTGTCGCCGCAGGCTTCGCCGCCCCGGCCCTGGCCCAGACTGCAGGGGCTCCTGCGGCGCCCGCGCCCGCCGGCGAACAGCCGCCGCGCGTCGAGATCGCCGCGCCCCAGTCGCTGACGGTCAATCGCATCCTGGTTCAGGGCGCGCAGCGGATCGACCAGACCACGGTCCTGTCCTATCTGCCGATCCGCCCCGGCGACACGGTCGACGCCGCCGTTCTGGATGTCGCGGTTCGCACCCTGTCACGCACCGGCCTGTTCGCCGACGTGCAGCTGGGCGTGCAGAACGGCGACCTCATCGTCCAGATCGTCGAGAACCCGATCATCAACCAGGTGGTGTTCGAGGGGAACAGCGCCCTGTCGCAGGACAAGCTGACCAAGGAAGTCACGCTTCAGCCGCGCGGCATCTACACCCGCGCCAAGGTGCAGGAAGATGTCGGCGCCATCGTCGAACTGTATCGCCTGCAGGGCCGCATCTCGGCGACCGTGACGCCGAAACTGGTTCAGCTGGAACAGAACCGCGTCGATGTGATCTTCGAGATCAACGAAGGCCCCCAGACCGGCATCAGCGCCATCAACATCCTGGGCAACCACGCGTTTTCCGACAACGACGTGCGCGGCGTCATGGTGACCGAGCGGTCGCAGTGGTGGAAGTTCTTCTCCAGCAACGACAACTATGATCCGAACCGCCTGGATTACGACCAGGAGCAGCTGCGGAAATTCTATACGAACCGCGGCTACTACGACTTCCGCATCGTCTCGTCGGTGGCCGAGCTGCAGCCTGACGATCAGGCGTTCCAGCTGACCCTGACCCTGAACGAGGGCGACAAGTACAACTTCGGCAAGGTCGACGTCATCACCCAGAATGACCGCCTCAACGCCGAATTCCTCAAGGCGCTTGTGCCGATCCGCGAAGGCCAGCTCTACGAGAGCGACAAGATCGAACAGGCGGTCGACGCCCTGACCTTCGCCGCCGGTTCGGCCGGTTACGCCTTCGTCGAGATCAATCCGACCTATCGCGCCAACCCCGACACCGACACGGTGGACGTGACCTTCAATGTGTCCGAGGGGCAGCGCGTCTATATCGACCGCATCAATGTGGTCGGAAATACCCGAACCATCGACCCGGTCATCCGCCGCGAACTGATGCTGACCGAAGGCGACGCCTTCAACCGCGCCCTGATGGAGCGCTCGCGCAACAATCTGCGCGCGCTCGGCTTCTTCAAGGACGTGACGATCGAGGAAACGCGCGGCAGCGCGCCCGACCGTTCGGTCATCAACGTCAACGTCCAGGAACAGCCGACCGGGGAACTGTCCGTCGGCGCAGGCTTCAGCTCGGTCGACTCCTTCACGGTCAACCTGGGCATTTCCGAGCGGAACTTCCGCGGGCGCGGCCAGAACGTCGTCGCGCGTCTTGAATGGGGCTCGCTGCGTCAGCAGGTCGATTTCCGCTTCACCGAACCCAAGTTCCTGGGCCGCGACCTTCGGGCGGGCTGGGATCTGTTCCACTCGCGATATGACCTGAGCAAATATTCGTCCTACGACTACCGTTCGACCGGCGGCGGCCTGCGCCTGTCCTATCCGTTGAACGGCAATATGCTGCTCAGCACCCGCTACTTCCTGAAATCGGACGAGATCATCGTCCCGACCGGCTACTGCAACGCGACCGGCAGCGGTTCTTCGGCCCTGTGCGACCAGGTCGGCAGCTATATCAACTCGTCCGTCGGCTATACGCTTCAGATGAACTACACCAACGACCCGGTTCGCCCGACGCGCGGCTGGTCGGGCTCGCTGCGTCAGGACCTGGCCGGTCTCGGCGGCGACGTGAACTATGTGAAGACCGAAGCCGACGCAGCCTGGTACTATGGCTTCTCGCCGCGCTGGGTCGTCAGCGTCCAGGGCTCGACCGGCTATGTCAGCGGCTGGAACGGCGATCCGATCCGGATCAACGACCGCTTCTTCAAGGGCGGCAACAGCTTCCGCGGCTTCGAGACCGCCGGGATGGGGCCGCGCGACCTGCGGACGACCGACGCCCTGGGCGGCAACTTCTACGCCATCGGCACCGTCGAACTGACCCTGCCGAACTATCTGCCCGAGCAGTACGGCATCAAGACTTCGCTGTTCGCCGACGTCGGCACCCTGGGCGTGCTGGATGATCGCTACAAGTTGACAACGACCGGCACGGTCAACACCAATATCGCCGATGAGTTGTCTCTGCGGGCGTCGGCCGGCGTCAGCATCCACTGGAAATCGCCGATGGGCCCCATCCGGTTCGACATCTCCAAGGTCCTGTCCAAGGAAGACTACGACAAGACGGAATCCTTCCGCTTCTCGACCTCCACCCAGTTCTAAGCCCGCGACGCAAAAGCGCACGCACGAGGAAGTCCCATGAAAGCTCTGATCATCGCCGCCACGGCCGCCGCCACCCTGGTCGCCACCGCCGCCTCGGCCCAACAGGCCGCTGCGCCCGCCAACCCCGGTCCGGTCATCCCGGGCGTCTGCGTCTATTACAACGCTCGTCTGTTGGCCCAGTCGGCCGCCGGCCAGGCCGTCGAGGCGCGCATGCAGCAACTGGCGCAGGAAGTTCAGGGCGAACTCCAGCCCTACGCCACCGCGCTTCAGACCGAAGCCCAGCAGCTTCAGACCTCGGGCGCCAGCCTGCCGGCCGACCAGTTGCAACAGCGCCGTCAGGCCCTGCAGCAGCGCGCCCAGGAAGCGCAACAGCTGGAAGGCACGCGCGAAAACGAACTGCGCTACACCCTGGCCATGCAACGCCAGGCCATCACCGAGGCCGTGTCGCCGATCCTGACCGCCCTGTACCAGGAGAAGGGCTGCGGCCTGCTGCTGGACCGCGAGAGCGTCTTCATGATGAACCCGGCCATGGATCTGACCGATACGGCGATCCAGCGCCTGAACACGGCCCTGCCGACCCTGTCGTTCAACCGTATGGCCGTCCCGGCCCAGCAGTCGCAACAGCCGGCCGCCGCCAACTAAGTTCGACATGCCCGACACCCGCTTCTTTCAAACCCTGTCTCCTCTGACCGTCGCCGAACTGGCGGCCCAGATCGGGGGCGAGGTCGAGAGGGGCGGGGACCGGACCATCGCCTCGGTCGCGCCCCTGTCCTCTGCGGACGGGGGCGCGATCGCGTTTCTGGGCGACCGCAAATTCGCCGCGGCGCTGGCGGGGACCCGAGCGGGTTGCGTGATCGTGCCGGCCGAAGCCGTGGCGTCGGCGCCTGCGGAAGCCGCCGTCATCATCTCACGCACGCCCCAGGCGTCCTGGGCCATGGCCTCGGCCTTGCTGCACCGTCCGGTGACGCTGGACCGGGCTATCCAGGCCTCCGAGGCGGCCGAGGACGACAGCGTCGTCATCGAGCCGGGCGTCGTGCTGGGCGAGGGCGTCCGCATCGGACGCGGCACGCGCATCTGCGCCAACACCGTCATCGGTCCGGGCGTTCAGATCGGCCGCGACTGCGTCATCGGTTCGAACGTCACCGTCGGCTTCGCCCTGATCGGCGACCGGGTGAAACTGTACGCCGGCGCGCGGATCGGCGAGGCGGGCTTCGGCGCCACCGGCACGGCCGCCGGCGCCATGGATATTCCCCAGCTGGGCCGCGTCATCCTGCAGGACGGGGTGACGGTCGGCGCCAACTCCTGCATCGACCGCGGGGCCTATGACGACACGGTCATCGGCGAAAACACCAAGATCGATAATCTGGTCATGGTCGGCCACAACTGCGTCATCGGCCGCAACAATCTGATGGCCGCCAACACCGGGATTTCCGGCTCCGTGACCAGCGGCGACAACGTCATCTTCGGCGGCAAGGCGGGGATCGGCGATCACATCACCATCGGCGAAGGCGCGCGGGTCGCGGCCGGCGCCGGGGTGCTGGCGAACATTCCGGCGGGCGAGACCTGGTCCGGTTATCCGGCCCGTCCGATCCGACAGTTCTTGCGCGAAACCATCTGGCTCGCCAAACAGGCCTCTTCCAAGAAGGCCCCGAAGGAATCATAGGGATGAGCGAAGACGGCAAGATCGATTACGCCGAGGTGATGCGGCGGCTGCCGCACCGTTACCCCTTCCTGCTGGTGGACAAGGCCGAGGATTTCGTGCCCCGGACCTCCATCGTCGGCGTCAAGAACGTCAGCCATAACGAGCCCTTCTTCCAGGGGCATTTCCCGATCGATCCGGTCATGCCCGGCGTGCTGATCGTCGAGGCCATGGCCCAGACCGGCGCCCTGCTGATGTCCAAGACCCTGGACGTGGCCGTGGCCGACAAGGTCATCATGTTCATGTCCATCGACGGCGTGCGCTTCCGCAAACCGGCGCGGCCGGGCGACCAGCTGCGCATGGAGGTCAAGGTGATCAAGGCGCGCGGCGACGCCTACAAGTTCCGCGGCGAGACCTTCATCGACGGCAAACTGGCCGCCGAGGCCGAATTCATGGCCATGGTCGTGACCGTGCCCACTCCAGCGACAGAGCCCGCCGCCTGATGACCATCCACCCCACCGCCCTGATCGACGCCACAGCGACCCTGGCCGACGGGGTCGAGGTCGGGCCCTGGTGCACCGTCGGGCCGAACGTGGTCCTGGGCGAGGGCGTGCGTCTGGTCAGCCATGTGGTGGTTCAGCAGGATACGACCGTCGGGGCGGGAACGACGATCCATCCGTTCGCCGTCATCGGCGGCGACCCGCAGCACAACGGCTATAAGGGTGAGCCGGTGCGGCTGGAGATCGGGGAGAACAACCTGATCCGCGAGCATTGCACCTTCAACCGGGGCACGCCGCAGGGGACGGGCGTGACCGTCGTCGGCTCCAACAACCTGTTCATGACCGGCGCCCACGTGGGCCACGACTGCGTGGTCGGAAGCAATCTGGTCATGGCCAATAACGCCACCCTGGGCGGCCATGCTCATATCGGCGACAAGGTCTTCCTGGGGGGGCTGTGCGCCGTCCACCAGAACGGCCGTGTAGGGCAGGGGGCGATCATCGGCGGTCTGGCCGCCGTGACCCGCGACGTCATCCCCTATGGCTCGGCCTGGGGCAATCATGCGCGGCTGCGCGGGCTGAACCTGATCGGGCTGAAGCGCAAGGGCTACGGCAAGGACCAGGTGCGGCGGCTGTTGGCTGCCTATCGCGATCTGTTCGAGGGCCAAGGCGAGTTCGCCGGCCGGATCGACGGCGTGGCCCAGGCCTATGCCGACCTGCCCGAGATCATGGAGATCATCGCCTTCATCCGCGACGGCGGGCGGCGTCCGCTGTGTCTGCCGAACGCGGAATGAGCCCTTCCGGAAAGCTGGGCCTGATCGCCGGCGGCGGCGACCTGCCGGCGGCCGTGGCGGCGCGGTGCGACGCCGAGGGGCGGCCGGTCTTCATCATCCGTCTGGCCGGGTTCGCCGACCCCCATCTGACCCGCTGGCCGGGCGCCGAGTTCGGCATGGCCCAGATCGGGGCCATACTAAAGGCGCTGAAGGCGGAGGCCTGCACGACCGTCTGTCTGGCGGGCATCGTCAACCGACCCGACTTCAAGAGCCTGAAGCCGGACTTCAAGGGCGCGACCCTGTTGCCGGGGATCGTCGCTGCGGCGACGCAAGGCGACGACGCCCTGTTGCGCAAGATCCTGTCGATCTTCGAGGCTGAAGGGTTCGCGGTCGAAGGCGCCGATGACATCCTGGGCGGCGAAACCCTGGCGTCGGGGGCTTTGGGCGCGGTTTCGCCGACGCCGGAGCAGATCGCCGATCTGAGAAAGGCGCTCTATGTCGCCGAAAAATCGGGCGAACTGGACATCGGTCAGGGCGCGGTCGTCTGCGACGGGCTGGTGCTGGCGGTCGAGGCCCAGGAGGGCACAGACGCCATGTTGCACCGGGTGGCGGGCCTGCCGGCCGATCTCCGCGGTTCGGCGTCAGCCCCCAAGGGGGCACTGGGCAAGGCGCCCAAGCCGATCCAGGACCTGCGTGTGGACATGCCGGTGATCGGGCCGCGCACGGTCGAGCTGGCGGCGGCGGCGGGCCTGGCGGGCATCGCCGGCGTGACCGGGCGGCTGATCCTGATCGACCGTCCGGCTATAGTGGCGGCTGCGGACCGGCTGGGTCTGTTCGTCTGGGGGGAAGACCGATGAGCCGTCCGTTGAAGATCATGCTGGTGGCGGCCGAGGCCTCGGGCGACGCGCTCGGCGCCGGCCTGGCCCAGGCGCTCCGGAAGCGGCTTGGCGACACGGTGAGCTTCGTCGGCGTCGGCGGCCCCCGCATGGCGGCGGAGGGCGTGGTCAGTCCGTTTGATATCGCCGAACTGTCGATCCTGGGCTGGATCGAGGGCCTGCGCGCCTATGGCATGGTCCGGCGCCGGGTTCGGGAGACGGCGGCCCTGGCCGCGCGTGAACAGCCGGACGCGGTGGTGCTGATCGACAGCTGGGGCTTCACCATCCGGGTGGCCGAGGCGATCCGCGCCGCCCGGCCGGACGTGCCGCTGATCAAATATGTCGGCCCCCAGGTCTGGGCGTCGCGCCCCAGTCGGGCCAAGACCCTGGCGGGCGCCGTGGATCACCTGCTGGCGCTGTACAGCTTCGATGCGCCCTGGTTCGAGCGTGCGGGCCTGCCCACGACGGTCGTCGGGTCTTCGGCCCTGCATGTGGATATGGACAGCGCGGACGGCGCCGCCTTCCGCGCACGGCGGGGAATCGCCGCCGATGCAAAACTGCTGCTGATCCTGCCGGGCAGTCGGCCCGCCGAGATCGCACGCATGACGCCCGTCTATGAGGCCACGATCCGCAGGTTGAAGGCCGCCGATCCCGGTCTGGCTGTGGCCGTGGTGGCTGCGGGCACCGTGGCCAAGGATGTCACCAGCCGCGTCGCCGCCTGGCCGTTTCGGGTCCATCTGGTCGATGAGGCCGAGAAATATGACGCCATGCGGGCCGCGACGGCCGCCCTGGCCACAAGCGGAACGGTCTCGACGGAACTGGCGCTGGCCGGAACGCCGATGGTCATCGCCTATCGGATCGGCGCGCTCAGCTATGAGCTGATGAAGCGGGTGGTGACGGCGAAACACATCACCCTGTTCAATATCGCCGCCGACGAGCGCATCGCGCCCGAGTTCATCCAGAACGAAGCGTCGCCGGATATCCTGGCGCCTGCGGTCCAACGGCTTCTGGCCGACCATGAGGCGGCGGCCGATCAGGCGCGGCGTCAGACCGCGGCGCTGGATCTGATGGGCCGCGGCGGCCCGGATCCGTCGGCCCTGGCCGCTGACGCGGTCCTGCAAGTCATTGAAGCCAAGCGGGGCGGCTGATCTCGGGGCGGCCGCCCCACAAACAAAAACGCCGGGGATGTCTCCCCGGCGTCTTGCATTTCAGGCCTGTGGTGCTCGATCAGCCGCGCTGGTCGATCGCCACATAATCGCGTTGGGTCGGGCCCGTGTAGAGCTGGCGCGGACGGCCGATCTTCTGCGACGGATCCGCCATCATTTCCTGCCACTGGGCGATCCAGCCCACAGTGCGGGCCAGAGCGAACAGGACGGTGAACATGGTGGTGGGGAAGCCCATGGCCGACAGGGTGATGCCCGAATAGAAGTCGACGTTCGGGAACAGCTTGCGCGAGGTGAAGTATTCGTCCGACAGGGCGACCTTCTCCAGCTCCTTGGCGACCAGGAACAGCGGATCATTCTCGCGACCCGTGGCGGCCAGGACTTCATAGGCCGACTGCTGCATGACCTTGGCGCGCGGGTCGTAGTTCTTGTACACGCGGTGACCGAAGCCCATCAGCTTGTACTTGCGGTCCTTCACGCCCTGGATGAACTCGGGAATCTTGTCGGGCGTGCCGATTTCCTTGAGCATGTTGAGCGCCTCTTCATTGGCGCCGCCGTGCGACGGGCCCCACAGGCAGGCGATGCCGGCGGCGATACAGGCGAACGGGTTCGCGCCCGACGAACCGGCCAGGCGGACGGTCGAGGTCGACGCGTTCTGCTCGTGGTCGGCGTGCAGGGTGAAGATGCGGTCCATGGCGCGAACCAGGGCCGGATCGACGTTATAGTCCTCGGCCGGCACGGCGAAGCACATGCGCAGGAAGTTCTCGGCGTAGGACAGGTCGTTGCGCGGCGAGATGAACGGCTGGCCGACGTGGTACTTGTAGGCGCGGGCCGCGATGGTCGGCATCTTGGCGATCAGGCGGATGGCCGAGATGTCGCGCTGGACCGGATCATGGATGTCCAGGCTGTCATGATAGAAGGCCGACAGGGCCCCCACGGTGCCGACCATGATCGCCATGGGATGGGCGTCGCGGCGGAAGCCCTCGAAGAAGCGGTCGAACTGGGCGTGCAGCATCGTGTGCATGGTGATGCTGTTTTCGAACTTTTCGTACTGCGCCGCAGTCGGCAGTTCGCCGTGCAGCAGCAGGTGGCAGACCTCCACGAAGTTCGACTTCGACGCCAACTGGTCGATCGGGTAGCCGCGGTGCAGAAGCACGCCGGCGTCGCCGTCGATATAGGTCAGGGCTGACTCGCACGCGGCGGTGGAGGTGAAGCCCGGGTCGAAGGTGAAGGCGCCCGTACCCGCGTACATCTTGCGGATATCGATGACATCCGGGCCGGTGGAGCCCGAAAGGACCGGAAGCTCGATGGTCTTGCCCTCGAAGGACAGGGTCGCCGAGCCGGCGGTTTTGGCTTGTTCAGTCATGAATGCCCCTTTGCATCACACGTCCAGGCGCGGGGAGGCGTCGGCCGCTTTTTTGGTTGTGGGTGATCACTTAGTCTGTTGCAGCGCATCATCCAAGCGCCCGAGACTTTCGTCGCGCCCAAGAGCGGACAAAGTTCGCGCGATATCGGGTGAAGTTGACCCTGCGGTAAGGGCCGTTCGCACCGGCGGACCGATCTTGCCGAAGCCGACCTCTTCGGATTCGGCGAAGCTCTTGAGCTCGGCTTCCAGGGCGAAGACATCCCAGGACTGGAACAGCGTCAGCCGGTCCCGCAGACGGCCGAGGCGGTCCAGGGTTTCGCCCGAGAGCAGGACGCGCGCCTTGTCGTCCAGCGCGAGGGGGCGGCTCTTCAGCACGAATTCGGTCTGGTCGGCCAGGTCCAGCACGGTCTTGGCGCGGTCCTTGACGAAGGGCATGGCGCGTTGGAGCCTGGCCTCGTCGTCTTCGGCGATGACGCGACCGCGTTGCAGGTGGACATCCAGGGTCAGCTTGGCGAGGCGTTCGTCCGCCGCGAGACGCAGCCAGTGGGAATTGACGTGGGCCAGCTTGTCGAAATCGAGCCGGGCGGGGGCCTTGCCGATGCCGGCCAGGTCGAACCATTCCACCGCCTGGGCGTCGCTGAACAGTTCGTCGTCGCCATGGGCCCAGCCCAGCCGGGCCAGATAGTTGCGCATGGCCTCGGGCAGATAGCCCATTTCGGCGTATTCATGGACCGCCTGGGCGCCGTGGCGCTTCGACAGTTTGGCGCCGTCGGGGCCGTGAATCAGCGGGATGTGGGCGAAGGTCGGCCGAATCCAGCCCAGGGCGTCGTAGATGAGGCTCTGGCGCGCGGCGTTGTTCAGGTGGTCGTCGCCGCGGATGACGTGGGTCACGCCCATATCGTGGTCATCGACCACGACGGCGAGATTGTAGGTCGGGGCCCCGTCCGAGCGCAGAAGGACCAGGTCGTCGAGATCGTTCGTCGACCAACTGACCGCGCCCTGAACCTCGTCCGCCACGGTCACGGTCGTGGATTGCGGGCGGCGAAAACGCACGACGTGAGGCAGGGCCAGGTCGTCGACGGTCGGCGCGCGGTCGCGCCACGGCGACTCGAAGGCGCGACGTTCGGCCTTGGCGGCGTCCCGCAGTCGGCCGGTTTCCTCGGCCGTGGTGAAATCGCGATAGGCGTGGCCGGTCTCAAGCAACTGGTCCACCACCTCGCGGTGGCGGTCGGCGCGGCTGTACTGGAAAACCGGTTCCTCGTCGGCGAACAGCTCCAGCCAGCTCAGCCCGTCGAAGATGGCCTTGACGGCCTCGTCGGTGGACCGCTCGCGGTCCGTGTCCTCGACCCGGATCAGGAAACGTCCTGCGTGTCGTTTGGCGTACAGCCAGTTGAACAAGGCGGTTCTCGCCCCGCCGATATGCAGATAGCCTGTCGGCGAGGGGGCGAAGCGCGTGACGACAGTCGAGGAAGGTGAGGTCATGGGGGAAGGGTCCGTAAGCGAGGCCCTTATACGCCCCGAGACGACAAAGCCTACCCCCGGCGCGCGATTGCGGGCCTGGTTGGAGGACGAGGCTGCGGTGCAGAGGCTGAGATGGCGGCTGTGGGCGCCGGTGGCCTTTGGCGGAGGCGGGGCGATCTATTTCGCCCTGCGGTCGGAGCCGGCCCTGTGGCCGCTGCTGCTCGGGGCGATCGTCTCCGGCGCGGGCTGGATGGCGGCGCGACGACGGGGATGGGCGCGGCGCCTGACCTGGCCGCTGATGATGCTGGCCTGTCTGTCCGGAGGGTTGGCGGCGGCCAAGATCCGCACGGAGATGGTGGCGGCGCCCATCGCTCCAGCCCTGGGCGAAGCGACGGTGATCGAGGCCTGGGTGGTGGATGTGGACAGCCCCGGCCAGAGGGGCGCGCGGATCGTGGTCGCGCCGGTCTGGATTCGGGGGCTGGCGCCGGACCAGACGCCGGTTCGGCTCAGGGCCACGGTGCGGGGCGACCCGCCCCGGCCCGGCGAAGCGGTCCGTCTGTTCGCCATTCTCAATCCGCCGCCCGCGCCGGCCAGCCCCGGCGCCTATGACTTCGGCCGCAACGCCTTTTTCCAGGGCATGGGCGGGATCGCCTTCGCCCTGGGGGAGACGCGACGGCTCGACCTGCCGTCGGCGCCGTGGCGCCTGCGCCTGGAAATGGCGGTGAACAGCGCCCGCTACGCCCTGGCCGAACGGATTGTGGCGCGGTTGGGCGAGCGGACGGGCGGGATCGCGGCGGCCATGACCACCAGCCATGAGACCTGGATCAGCCAGGAGGACATGGACGTGATGCGGGATTCGGGCCTGGCGCACATTCTGTCGGTGTCGGGCCTGCACATGGCCATCGTCGGCGGCTTCGTCTTTTTCGCGGCCCGACTGGGCGTGGCGGCCTGGCCGTGGCTGGCGTTGCGGGTTCCCGGCAAGAAGGTCGCGGCCCTGGCCGGACTGACGGCGGTCGGCGCCTATCTGGTCGTGTCGGGCGCGCCGCCGCCGGCCGAGCGGGCGGCGATCACGGCCTCCATCGCCTTTCTGGCCATACTGCTGGATCGGCAGGCGGTGACGATGCATGGCCTGGCTGTGGCGGCCTTTGTGGTGTTGGCCATCCAGCCCGAGGCCATCGTCACGCCGGGCTTTCAGATGTCCTTTGCGGCCACGGCGGCCCTGGTGGCCCTGGTCGAGGTCTGGCCGCAGCGGATGCGAGAGATTTCGGCGCCCTGGCCGATCGTGGCGGCGCAGAGGTTCGGCGGCTGGTTGACGGCGGCGGTGGCGGCCAGCGTCGTGGCGGGACTGGCGACCGGGCCGTTCGCCATGCAGCATTTCAACCGCACGGCCATGTACGGGCTTCTTGCCAATCTGGGCACGGCGCCGGTCGCGGATTTCGTCCTGATGCCGGCTCTGGCTCTGGGAGCGGCGTTGGAGCCCTTGGGCCTTGGCGGGCCTTTCCTGTCCGTGGCGGGGTGGGGCGTCGATCTGATGCTGGCGATCGGGGGCTGGACCGCCCGTCTG
Organism: Brevundimonas sp. EAKA; assembly: GCF_000698025.1. Lineage (NCBI taxonomy): Bacteria > Pseudomonadati > Pseudomonadota > Alphaproteobacteria > Caulobacterales > Caulobacteraceae > Brevundimonas > Brevundimonas sp. EAKA. The sequence continues at coordinate 22,960 of NZ_JMQR01000023.1, forward strand.
CCGGGCGCGGTGCGGACAGTGGCTAGCGCGCCGGACTATGTTCTGCCCATCGCCTTTCTGGGGGTGTTGTTCGTCTGTCTGTGGCAGGGGCGGCTGAGGTGGCTGGGCCTGCCGCTGGCGGCGGCGGTTCTGGTCTGGCCCAGGGCGCCGACGCCGGATCTCTGGATCGGAGACGGGGGGACCAACGCCGCCTTTCATCGCCAGTTGGAGGCTGTCGTGATCCGGCCCGGCGTGCGCGCCTTCGCCGTCGATCTGTGGTCGCGGCGGCGGGGCCTGACGACGGCGGATCGGCCGGAGGCGGGCTGGACGTGCGACCGGTCTTCCTGTCGGCCGGAGACGCCGGAAGCCGGGCCGGTCGCCCTGTGGTGGGGGCGGGACGCGCCCGACACGGATCAGATGACCGACCTGTGTCGGGCGGCGTCCGTCGTCAGCGTGCGGGCTGCGGTCGTCGCCCTGCCAGCCTCATGCGACGGCCGTCTCGTGGTCGACGGCGTTGATTTCACGCGCGGCGGGGCGGTGGAGCTGTGGCGCGACGGATCGGACCGCTGGAAGGCGGTGTGGACGGCCGACGTGCGCGGGGATCGACCCTGGGCGCGTCAGCCGGATCCGGACGTCAGTGATAGCGGCGCATGAGGCCGACCAGCTTGCCCTGAACCTCGACCTGGTCGGGGCCGAAGATTCGGGTCTCGTAGTTGCGGTTGGCGGGTTCCAGGGCGATGGAGCCGCCCTTGCGACGCAGACGCTTCAACGTGGCCTCTTCGCCCTCGACCAAGGCCACGACGATCTCGCCGTTGTTGGCCGTGTCGCCGCGACGGATGACCACCAGATCGCCGTTCAGGATGCCGGCCTCGATCATCGAGTCGCCCTCGATCTCGAGGAGGTAATGATCGCCCTTGCCCAGCATGGATTCGGGCACCGACAGGCGCTCCTGCTCGTGCTGGATGGCGGCGATGGGGGTGCCGGCGGCGATCTTGCCCAGCAGGGGCAGTTCGCGGGTGTCGTTGGCGGCCGAGACCGCAGCGGGGCGTGGCGCGCCGCCGCCGCCTTCGATGACGTCGGGCTTGAAGCCGGCCCGGCCGCGCGGTGCGCCGGCGGTGGCCTGTTCCGGCAGTTTGGTCACTTCCAGGGCGCGGGCGCGGTGGGCGAGGCGGCGGATGAAGCCGCGTTCCTCCAGCGCCGTGATCAGCCGGTGGATGCCCGACTTGGACGCCAGATCCAGCGCCTCCTTCATCTCGTCGAACGAGGGGGAGACGCCGGTCTCCTGGATCCGTTCGTGGATGAACATCAGCAGTTCGTGCTGCTTGCGCGTGAGCATCGCCAGGCCCTCATAAGCCCTTTCCTCGAATCGGAACGGGCCGTGAACATTGACGATGTTCTGTAAGTGTTCCTTCCTAATGTCAACTTAACGGCGTCGCTTCACCGCGCGCGTCGGGTTGAATCAGGCGGCCAGCAGTTTGCGCGTGGCGGCTTCGACGTCGGCCTGACGCATCAGGCTTTCGCCCACCAGAATGGCCTGGGCGTGGGCGGCGGAGACGCGTGCGACGTCCTCGGGCGTGGAGATGCCGCTCTCGGCGACCAGCAGGGCGCGGACGGGGCTGAGCATCGACAGGCGCTCGGTGACCTCCAGATCGACCTCGAAGGTGCGAAGCGAGCGGTTGTTGATCCCCACCAGATCGCCGCCCAAGGCGCAGGCGCGCGCCATTTCGGCCTCGTCGTGGGTTTCGATCAGGGCGTCCATGCCGAATCGTTCGGCCTCGGCCAGCAGTTCGGCGGCGAGCCGATCGTCGATCATGGCCAGGATGATCAGGATACAGTCGGCGCCCAGGGCCCGGCTCTCGGCCACCTGCCAGGGATCGACCAGGAAGTCCTTGCGCAGGCAGGGCAGGGCCGTGGCGGTGCGGGCCTGGCCCAGATAGGCGTCGTCGCCCTGGAAACTGGGGCCGTCGGTCAGGACCGACAGGCAGGAGGCGCCGCCGGCCTGGTAGGCGATGGCCAGGGCGGTCGGGTCGAAGTCAGGACGAATCAGGCCCTTGGACGGGCTGGCCTTCTTGATCTCGGCGATCAGGGCGGGGCGGCCGGTGTCCTCGACAGTCCGGTCCAGAGCGGCGCGGAAGCCGCGCGGCGCCGAGGCGGCCCGGGCCAGGGCCTCGATGGCGTCCTGGGTGGTCGCGGCCTTGCGGGCGGCGACATCCTCGCGCTTGTAGGCGGCGATGCGGTCCAGGACGTCGGTCATGCTTTGTCTTCGGTATCCAGCGGCGTGGAGGTGATGCGGGCCAGACGCTCCAGCGCCTGGGCGGCCCGGCCGTCGTCAATGGCGGCGGCGGCGAGGGCGGCCCCTTCCGCGAGGTCGGTCGCCCGATCCGACACCACGAGGGCGGCGGCGGCGTTCAGCAGGACGATGTCGCGATAGGGGCCGGTCTGACCCGCCAGCAGGGCGCGCAGGGCCGCGGCGTTCTCTTCGCCGTCGCCGCCGCGGATGGCGTCGATGGAGGCGCGCGGCAGGCCGGCGTCCTCGGGCGTGACCTGGAAGCGGCGGACGGCGCCGTCCTTCCATTCCGCCACTTCCGTCGGGCCGGAGGTGGCCAGCTCGTCCAGGCCCTGGCCATGGACCGTCCAGGCGCGGGTCGCGCCCAGCCGGCCCAGGACCTCGACCAGGGGCTCGAGCAGGCGGGGGGCATAGACGCCCATGACCTGGCGTTTCGCCTGGGCCGGGTTGGACAGCGGGCCGAGCAGGTTGAAGACGGTGCGGAAACCGATCTCTGCCCGGACCGGCCCGACGTGGCGCATGGCGCCGTGATAGGCGGGGGCGAACAGGAAACAGATTCCGGCCTCGTCCAGCGCCTTGCGCTGCTGATCCGGGCTGGCCGCCAGATTGACGCCCAGGATCGACAGGACGTCGGAGGAGCCGGATTTCGAGGAGATGGCCCGGTTGCCGTGCTTGGCGACCTTCAGGCCCGCGCCGGCCAGGACCAGGGCGGCGGCGGTGGAGATGTTGTAGGTGTGCTGGCCGTCGCCGCCGGTGCCGCAGGTGTCGATCACCTCGTACGGATGGTCCAGCGTCAGGGCGGCGTCGCGCATGGCCTGGGCGAAAGCCGCGATCTCGTCCACCGTCTCGCCCCGAATCCGCAGGGCGGTGACGGCGGCGGCGACCTGGGACGGGGTCGGCTCGCCGCGCAGGCAGGCGGCGAAGAAGTCGTGCGCCTGCTCGGACGTCAGGGGGTGACCCTCGACCAGGCGGGCGAGGATCGGCTTGAACCCGTCAGCCATGATCAGGCCGCCACGATCAGGCGGCCGCGAGGCGCTTCACGCCGGCGATCTCGAGGAAGTTGGCCAGCATGTCGTGGCCGTGTTCGGTGGCGATGGATTCCGGGTGGAACTGGACGCCATGGATCGGGCGGCTGCGGTGCTGGAGCCCCATGATCTCGCCGTCGGCGGTCCAGGCGGTCACTTCGAGGCAGTCGGGCAGGGTTTCGCGCTTCACGGCCAGGGAATGATATCGGGTGGCGGTGAAGGGCGAGGGCAGGCCGGCGAAGACGCTCTTGCCGTCGTGCAGGATCGGCGAGGTCTTGCCGTGCATCAGGGTCTTGGCGCGGATCACGTCGCCGCCGAAGGCCTGGCCGATGGCCTGGTGCCCCAGACAGACGCCGAGGATCGGCATGGAGGCCGGGGCGCTCTCGATCAGCGGCAGGCAGACGCCGGCCTGATCCGGCGCGCAGGGGCCCGGCGAAAGCAGAACGGCGGCGGGGTTCAGCGCCCAGGCCTCGTCCGCCGTCAGGTCGTCGTTGCGCACCACATGGGTCGGCGCGCCCAACTCCGCGAGGTAGTGGACGAGGTTGTAGGTAAAGCTGTCGTAGTTATCGACGACGAGGATCATGATCTGGCTTCTAGGCGTGACAAGCCGCCGCGCCAAGCGTGCGCGGCGTTAAAGCGCATCTTAACATTGGCGGGGGCAGATGGGTGTCGTGAAACTCAGCGCCGAAAAAGACATCGCCGACAAGATCGCCGCCGCCAAGGCGAAGCTGGTCGTGGTCGAACCCAAGCCGATCAGCCCCTATGCGGCCCTCGGCGCCGCCGCCCTGGCCGCGACGGCGGCCGTAGTCATGGCTGGGGTCGTCGTGTTGGGGCCGGGCGTCCGGTTTGACGAACCCCCGGCGACCTACGGGCCCTAGCGATTGCCGGTGCGGAAGCGCCAGGCGTCGTCGGCGGCCCGCATGGGGGCGCGGGCCTTGTGCCGGGTCTCGGCGTATTCGGCTGCTGGATCGCTGTCGGCGACCACGCCGGCGCCGGCCTGGACGAAGATCTGATCATCGGCGAACAGGGCGGTGCGCAGGGTGATGCAGATGTCCGCCTCGCCGCCCGCCGAAATATAGCCGACGCCGCCGCCGTAACCGACGCCGCGCTTCTCGGTCTCCAGCTCGTCGATGACTTCCATGGCCCGCACCTTGGGCGCGCCCGACAGGGTGCCGGCGGGAAGGGCGGCCAGCAGGGTGTCGACGGCGTCCAGTTTCGGATCGGCCTTGCCGCGCACATTGGAGACGATGTGCATGACCTGGCTGTAGCGTTCGACGACGAAGCTCTCGGTCACCTCGACCGTGCCCGGCGCGGCGACGCGGCCGACGTCGTTGCGGCCCAGGTCCAGCAGCATCAGATGTTCGGCCCGCTCCTTGGGATCGGCCAGCAGCTCCGCCTCCAGGGCCTTGTCCGCCTCGGGCGTGGCGCCGCGCATACGGGTTCCCGCCAGCGGCCGGATAGTGACCTGGCCGTCCTTGAGCCGGACCAGGATCTCCGGGCTGGACCCGGCCAGCTGGAAGCCCTCGAAGTTCAGGTAGAACAGATAGGGCGACGGGTTCTGGCGACGCAGGGAGCGGTAGAAGGCGAAGGGATCTTCGGTCCAGGGGGCCGAGAAGCGGTGGCTGAGCACGACCTGGAAGATGTCGCCGGCGGCGATATAGTCCTTGGCCCTGGCCACCATCTCGCCGAAGCCGGCCTCGTCCACGGGCGAAGCGAAGGTCGGGGCGGGCGTCGGCTGCGGCGCGGCGCGCACCGGCAGGGGGTCGCGCAGGCCCGTCTCGAACGCGTCCAGCCGGGCGACGGCGGCGTCGAAAGCCTCACGCGGCGCGGCGCCAGCGTCGGGATAGGCGGCCGAGACCAGGATGATCTCCTGCCCGACGGAATCGAAGATGGCGACCAGGGACGGACGGGTGAGCACGGCGTCCGGCAGATCCAGCGGATCCGGATTGGGCTCGCCCAGCGGCTCGAGCAGGCGCACCATGTCATAGCCGAAGACGCCGAACAGACCGGCGGCCATCGGCGGGAGGTCCTGCGGCAGGTCGAACTTCGACGCGGCGATCAGGGCGCGCAGGGACTGAAGCGTGGGCAGGGGCTCGGCTATGAACCGCCCCTCGACCACCGCCGGGCCACGCGCCAGTTCCGCCGCGTTCGCCCGGCAACGCCAGACCACGTCCGGGTCCAGCGTCAGGATCGAATAGCGGCCCTTCACGGCGCCGCCTTCGACGGATTCCAGCAGACAGGCGTAGGGGCGATGGCGACCCAGCTTCAGATAGGCCGAAACCGGCGTCTCAAGGTCGTCGATGACGCGCCGGACCAGCACCTGCGGCCGACCGGCCGAAAGGCCGGCGGCGAAGGCGTCGTAGTCGGCCCCGTTGAAACCCGAGGCGTCTTGGCCGGCCGTGGTCATTCCGCCGGTGCGGCGGGGGCCGTCGGCTCGGCGGCCAGGCCCAGGGCCTGACGCGCCAGAGCGACGTCGTTCTTGGCCTTGGAGCGCTGGGCGCCGGCGGTCATCTCGGTCTGGACCATGGCCTGGACCAGTTCCTGGGTGATGCGCGGACGGGCCTGTTCGGCCAGAGGACCGGCGACGGCCGGATTGGCGGCGTGGACGCCATCGACGCGGCCAACCAGATAACCGCCTTCGCCCGGTTGGGAGAAGACCTGGCCCTTGGCCTGACCGAACAGGCCCTGAAGCACGCCCTGGCCCAGCGATTCCTGGGTGGCCTGGTCGCGGACCACGCCGGTGCGGACGGTCAGGGGCGCGTTCACCGAACGGGCCACGGCGGCGATGTCCTGGCCCTGGCGGACGCGGCTCGCCAGCTCTTCAGCCTTGGCGGCGAGACGGCGCGAGATTTCGCGCTGGGTCCACTGGGCGGCCAGGGGCGCGCGGACTTCGGCCAGGGTCGGCAGGGCCGAGGGACGGATGTCGTTCACACGGACGGCGAAATATTGGCCCTGGCCGGCGTCGATCACGTCGCTTTCACCGCCCTTGGTCAGGCTCCAGGCTGTCTCGAAGACTTGCGGGGGGGCGTTCAGGGCCTGGCCGTTGGGCAGTTTGCCGTCCTTGGTGAAGGGGGGCAGGTCGATGACGCGGCCGCCGGCCTCGCGGGCGGCGTCGGCCAGGTTCTTGCCGGCGGTGCGGGCGGCCTCATACTTCTCGACCTTGGCGTAGGTCTGGCCCTTGACGTCCTCGGCGCGCAGTTCCGCGACGATCTGGTCGCGCGAGTTTTCCAGGGTCGCGGGCTGACCGGGCTGGATGGCGGTGACCTTGGCGACGGCGAAGCCGACGCCGGCCTGGACCGGGTCAGAGACCTGGTTGACCTGCAGGCCGAACACGGCGGCGGCGGTGGCCGCGTCGCCGACCGCGGCGCGGGGCGTGGCGTTGAAGTTCGCCGGCTGGATGCTGTTGGCGCGGCCGACATCGGCGGGCGACTGGCCGGCGCGCAAGGCGGCGGCGATCTTCTGGGCGACGTCGCGGCTGGGCGCGGTCAGGGTCACGAAGGTGCGGGTCTCGGGCTTGCCCAGGCTGTCCTTCTTGAACTCGAAACGTTCGCGGATACGCTCATCCGACACGACGGGGGCGGCGCCCGGGTCCGGCGTGAACAGGACGACGGACACCATGCGGAACTCCGGCGCGCGCAGGCGGGCCGCGTTTTCCTGAATGAAGGCGTTCAACTGGGCGTCGGTCGGGGCGGGGATTTCGCCGGCCATGGCGGGCGTGACCTCGAACCAGCGACCGTCGCGGGTCTCGAAGGCGGCGCCGGCCAGCAGGGCGCCGTAGATGCGCGGCGCACGGGCGCCGGCGAAGATGGCGGCGCCGAAATGCTCCGTCGCATACTGGTCGCGCAGGTCCTGCTCCAGCATGGCGGGGGTGAGGTTCTGTTGCGCCAGGGCGCTCTCATAGGCCTGCTGATCGAACTGGCCCGTGACCGAGTTGAAGAAGGCGGGGATCTGGCGGATCTGCTTGACGATCAGTTCCTTGCCGGGGCGGATGCCCGCTTTCCAGGCCCAGTTCAGGAAGCCGAGCTGTTCGGTCTGGCTGTCCAGGAAGCGGGTGTGGATGTTTTCCGCGATCAGGTCCTCGTTGGTCACGGGACGACCGGCCTGCTGCTGGATGTTTTCGCGCACACGCCCGAAGGCGGCGCTGAACTCGGCCTCGTTCATCGAACGGTCGCCGGCGTCGATCACATGTTTCGGGCCCAGGTTGGCGAAGACGTCCATCCGCGCGCCCACGATCACGAAACTGATGGCGATCAGGACGAGCAGGGCGGCGGCCCACTTGGAGCGCGAGAAGGCGCGGAAGGCGGTGATCATTCGAAGACCCGTAGACTTGCCGACGTTGGCATCACTGCGGCGTATAGTCGGGGCAGGCGCGCCCCCGCAAGGACGGCGTGATGGCCAGATTGCGGCGCCCCCTCTTGGCTTGCCGGTTTGAGGCCCCTAGACAGGGGTCATGAAACAATCCGTGAAGTTGATCGTCGGCAACTGGAAAATGCACGGCGTCTCCGCAGACGTATCCGAGGCCCTGGCTTTGAAGGAAGGCCTGGCGGGGGCGCCGCCCTCATGCCGCATCGCCCTGTGCCCGCCCGCCACCCTGACGGATCGCCTGCGCCGCGTCCTGACGGACAGCGCGGTCGAAGTGGGGGGGCAGGATTGCCACGAAAAGGCGTCGGGCGCCTTCACGGGGTCGGTGTCGGCGGACATGCTGGCGGACGCCGGCGCCACCCTGGTGATTCTGGGCCATTCCGAGCGACGGGCGGCCTTCGGGGAAACGGACGCAGACGTCGCCGCCAAGGTCGAGGCGGCCATGGCGGCCGGTCTGGAGCCGATCGTCTGCGTCGGCGAGACCCTGGAGCAACATGAAGCGGGCCAGGCGGTCGCCGTCGTCAGCACCCAGATCACAGGCTCCCTGCCGGACGGTTTGTCCGAGCGTGACTTTGCAGTCGCCTATGAGCCGGTGTGGGCCATCGGCACGGGCCTGACGCCCACTCTGGAACAGATCGCGGAGGTTCACGCCGCCATACGGACCGCCATGATCCAGCGCCTGGGCGAGCCCGCCCGCCGCGCGCCCATCCTGTACGGCGGCTCGGTCAAACCTGACAATGCGGCCGAGATTCTGGCTGTGCCCGAAGTGGGCGGCGCCCTGGTCGGGGGCGCCTCGCTTAAGGCCGATGATTTCCTGAAGATCGTCCGCGCCGTCTGACGAGCCGCTTCCGGTTTGCCCCCCGGCGGCTTCGGTGATAGAGGCCGCCGCTTGATCGGCGCAGCTCCGCGCCCACATGAATGACGCCATGCTCCAGACCATCCTGCTCGTCGCCATCATCCTGGTCGCCGTCTCCCTGACGGGCGTCGTGCTGCTGCAGCGGTCCGAGGGCGGCGCCCTGGGCATGGGCGGCGGTCCTTCGGGCTTCATGACGGCGCGGGGCGCCGGCAATCTGCTGACCAAGATCACCTGGGTGCTGGCGGCCCTGCTGTTCGGCCTGACCATCATCCTGACGGTCGTCGGCAATATGGACCGCGCCTCGGTCTCGGTGATCGACGCCGACGCCGTGGGCTCTCTGGCCACGACGCCGCAGCCCCAGACGCAACAACCGGCCCAGCAACAGCAGCCGGCCGCGCCCGCCCAGCCGACCGCGCCGTCGCTGGACGATCTGGAAGCTAGCCTGCCGTCCGCCTCGGCGGCCCGGTCGCCGGCGTCCGCTCCGGCCCAGCAGCCCGCCCAGTAACGGGCAGGCGACCGACCCGACTTCCCGAAAGCGCGCCGCAGGGCGCGCTTTCTTCTTTTGATCAACAGTTCGATTCGCGGCGGCCCATGCGTCGTTCGCGAATCATGGAGTAAGGTGTCCGCCCATGGCTCGCTATGTGTTCATCACCGGCGGCGTGGTTTCCTCGCTAGGAAAAGGCCTCGCCTCCGCCGCTCTCGGCGCTCTTTTGCAAGCGCGCGGCTACAAGGTCCGGCTTCGCAAGCTCGATCCCTATCTGAACGTCGATCCGGGCACGATGAGCCCGTACCAGCACGGCGAGGTCTTCGTGACCGACGACGGCGCCGAGACCGACCTGGACCTGGGTCACTACGAGCGGTTCACCGGGGTGTCGGCGGCCAAGTCCGACAATATCACTACCGGCCGCATCTATTCGACCATCCTGGAGAAGGAACGTCGCGGCGACTATCTGGGCGCGACCGTCCAGGTGATTCCGCACGTCACCGACCAGATCAAGTCCTTCTGCCTGACCCCGGCCCTGACTGACGACGGCGAGGATGTGGACTTCGTCCTGGTCGAGATCGGCGGCACGGTCGGCGACATCGAGGGGCTGCCCTTCTTCGAGGCCATCCGCCAGCTGGGCCAGGATCTGCCGCGCGGCCGGTCCTGCTTCGTCCATCTGACCCTGCTGCCTTTCATCAAGACGGCCGGCGAGATGAAGACCAAGCCGACCCAGCACTCGGTCAAGGAGCTACGCTCCATCGGCATCCAGCCGGACATCCTGCTGTGCCGCTGTGAATTCCCGATCCCGCCCGAGGAAAAGCGCAAGATCGGCCTGTTCTGCAATGTGCGCGAAAGCGGCGTGATCCAGGCGATGGACTCGGCCGACATCTACGCCGTCCCGCTGGACTACCATCGCGAAGGCCTGGACCGCGAAGTCCTGGCCCATTTCGGCATAGAGGATGCGCCGGAACCCGACCTGACGCGCTGGCAGGAGATCGCACGCCGCCGTCTGCACCCGGACGGCGAGGTCACCATCGCGGTGGTCGGCAAGTACACGGTTCTGAAGGACGCCTATAAGTCCCTGATCGAGGCCCTGCACCACGGCGGGGTCGCCAATAACGTCAAGGTCAATATCGACTGGGTCGAGGCCGACACCTTCGAGGGCGACCCGGAGGCCTGCGAGGAGCGGCTGCAGGGCGCCCACGCCGTTCTGGTGCCGGGCGGCTTCGGCGAGCGGGGCTCGGAAGGCAAGATCGAGGCGGCGCGGTTCGCCCGCGAGCGCAACATTCCCTATTTCGGCATCTGTTTCGGCATGCAGATGGCTGTGATCGAGGCGGCGCGGAACCTGGCCGGCTATCCCAAGGCCTCGTCTACGGAGTTCGGCCCGACCGCCGAGCCGGTCGTGGGCCTGATGACCGAATGGACGCAAGGCAATCAGCGCGTCCTGCGCCAGCAGGGCGGCGACCTGGGCGGCACCATGCGGCTGGGCGCCTATGATTCGACCCTGGCCGAAGGCTCCAAGATCGCCGAGATCTATGGCTCCACCGCCATCAGCGAACGGCACCGCCACCGTTACGAGGTCAATATCAACTATCGAGAGGCGATCGAGCAGAAGGCCGGCCTGGTCTTCGCCGGACTGTCGCCGGACGGGGTTCTGCCCGAGACGGTGGAGCGGCCGGACCATCCCTGGTTCATCGGCGTCCAGTATCACCCCGAACTGAAGAGCCGACCGTTCGCGCCGCACCCGCTGTTCGCCAGCTTCATCGGCGCCGCCGTGGTTCAGAGCCGTCTGGTCTGATCAAGGCCTGGGATCAAACCGTGTTCACGGACCTGCGATTACTATGGGTCCGCCTTTTGCAGTAAACTGTCCTGAACGGATCGGATTGGCACGACCTGACGGGACACGAACGATCGATGATCGGCGAGTTGCTCTATCATCTGCACCGGCATTTTCGCCTGCTGCTGATCGCAGGGGGGCTCGTGATCGCGGTGTCTGCAGTCGCGCTCGGCTACGAGGCCGTGCGGCACATGGGGACGCCGTCGCCGGCCCGCCCGGCCGAAACCGGACGGGCCTGAGCCGTCAGTCGATCTTCAGGCGCATGAAGATCATTCCGCCGTCCGGATCGCCGCCGTAGATAGGCTCCAGCGCGTCCGGCACGCGGTTCACTGCATAGAGGGCGCCGAGGCCCAAGCGGACGCGGGGGGCGATCCGCCAGTCGCGGACGGCGCCCAGCGAGGCCTTGCCGACGGTGTAGAGCGGGCCGTGGCCGCCATGGTCGCCGGGGACCAGTTCGTCCGTCTCGATCCGCTCGGCGCGGGCGAAGACGGTCCAGCGGTCGTTCGGATGGACGGCGGATTCCAGCAGCCAGCCGTCCTTGGATTCGTCGTGACTGTTGGTCTTGCGCCCCCAGGCCAGGGTCGAGGACCACCAGCCGGTCTCGCCCAGGCGGCGGGTATGGATCGCGCTGGCCGACCATTTGGTCTCGTCCTCGTCGGGCTCCAGCTGTTCCGGGGCCGAGACGTCGGCGTAGGAGGCCTGGAAGGACCAGTCGGCCGTCGGGTTCCACGAGCCCCGCACCGACCAGCTGTCCAGTTTGGGCTTATCGATGCCCCAGCGTTCCTCGTCGGGTTCGCGCCCCTTGAAGGCCGAGGTCTCGATCTTGAACCGGTCGTGGGCCCAGCCCAGGGTGGTGACGCCGAAGACGATATGGGTCGAGTCCAGCCAGTGGTGGGTGATGGGCGCCTCGGGACTGTCCATCGCGCTCATCCGGTGCATGAAGGCGGGCGGGCCGAAGGCGGGCTCGCCGGGCAGGCCGATGTAGCCGTACACGCTGTCCTTTTCGGTCAGCTGCTTCGAATAGCTGGCCGACAGCTCCATGAAGAAGTCGTGCGGATGCTGGCGATCGACCAGGGGATCGACGCCGTTCGCCGTCTCACCGGCCGCCAGCAGCAGGGGGTAGCCGGACTTGCCCATCAGGGGGTCGGGGCTGAGCATGGCGCGCAGGTTCAGGGTTGAACCGTCGTCGAAGTCGCGACGGGCCGTGGTCATCAGCATGCCCGAGACGAAGGTCTTGTCGCCGCCGCGGGGCCCGGACTGGGTGTCGTAGGTCAGGTTCAGCAGGGCGTGGGTCATCACCGTCCAGTCGCCTCGGATGGTGTGGATCCCGGCGTGTTCGCCGGAGTCGGGCTGCCAACTGGTGCCCGAGGCGTCCCGGCTCATGGGCCAGGGGCCGTAGGGGCTGGTCATGGCGTGTGCCGGGGCGTGTGAGGCGGCCGGCATGTCGGCCATGTCGTGCCCGGCGTGAGGATCGGCGGCCGGCGCCGCCTGGTGGTGGGCATGGTCCTGCGCCGTCGCGGCATGGGCGAGGGCGAGCAGGGAGACGCCGGCGAGGGCGCCGGCGAGCGTATGGGGAGCCATGAAGGCCTCCTTGATTGATCGTGACTGAAGGCGCCGCGAACGGCGCAGGGCTCAGGCGATCAGGAGGCGGGGCGGGCCGGGTTCGGGCGAGAGCAAAAGTCCGGCCGGGACATCGAACAGGGGGG